>NZ_CP136477.1:1845000-1975000 GCF_032769475.1 Intestinibacillus sp. NTUH-41-i26 | reverse complement strand
GACGCGACAAGCTGCGAAAAGCTTCGGGGAGCCGCAAATGGGCTTTGATCCGAAGATTTCCGAATGGGGAAACCCGTCAGAGCAATACTCTGACAACCATGACTGAATCCATAGGTTATGGTGGGGAACCGCCTGAACTGAAACATCTAAGTAGGGCGAGGAAGAGAAATCAACCGAGATTCCGCAAGTAGTGGCGAGCGAACGCGGAAGAGGCCAAACCGGAAGTAGCAATATTTTCGGGGTTAGGACGGCAACATGTAGCTTTTATTCTTAACTGAATGCTTTGGGAAGAGCAACGAAACAGGGTGATAGTCCCGTAAGTGAAAGGAATAAAGCGCTAGCCGGATCCAGAGTACCTGCGGACACGTGAAACCCGCAGGGAATATGGGGGGACCATCCTCCAAGCCTAAATACTACTCAGTGACCGATAGTGGAGCAGTACCGTGAGGGAAAGGTGAAAAGTACCCCGGGAGGGGAGTGAAAAAGAACCTGAAACCTTGTGCCTACAAGCACCGAGAGCACGTTAAAGTGTGATCGGGTACTTTTTGTAGAACGGTCCGGCGAGTTAATATTTGCAGCGAGGTTAAGGTACTGGAGTACCGGAGCCGTAGCGAGAGCGAGTCTGAAAAGGGCGTATGAAGTTGCAGGTATTAGACCCGAAACCGGGTGACCTATCCATGAGCAGGCTGAAGCGGTGGTAAGACACCGTGGAGGGCCGCACCCACGTCTGTTGAAAAAGCCGGGGATGACTTGTGGATAGCGGAGAAATTCCAATCGAACTCGGAGATAGCTGGTTCTCCCCGAAATAGCTTTAGGGCTAGCGTTATTTTAGATTACCGGAGGTAAAGCACTGAATGGGCTAGGGGCCGCGAGGTTACCGAACCCTATCAAACTCTGAATGCCGGCTAATTGATGAATAGCAGTCAGACTACGTGAGATAAGTCTCGTGGTCAAAAGGGAAACAGCCCAGATCTACAGCTAAGGTCCCAAATGAACGCTAAGTGGAAAATGATGTGAAACTGCGAAGACAACCAGGATGTTGGCTTAGAAGCAGCCACTCATTCAAAGAGTGCGTAATAGCTCACTGGTCGAGTGGTTTTGCGCAGAAAATGTAACGGGGCTAAGCGTTCAACCGAAGCTTAGGCATTGCAGTAATGCATTGGGTAGGGGAGCGTCGTATAAGAGGCGAAGTCAGAGCGGAAGCACTGGTGGATTTTATACGAGTGAGAATGCCGGAATAAGTAGCGAGAATTATGTGAGAATCATAATGGCCGAAAATCTAAGGTTTCTTGGGGAAGGTTCGTCCGCCCAAGGTTAGTCGGGAGCTAAGGCGAGGCCGAAAGGCGTAGTCGATGCACATACGGTAGAAATTCCGTAACCACCGAACTTTAAGCATAAGGGACGCTTTCATTAAGGTTAACCCGGGCGATGGTTGCCCCGGGCGTAAGGGACCGAAATTTAGTAGGGAAGTAACTGGCGTGAGAGACGAGAAAAGCTTATGTGTATACTAAGGTGCCCGTACCGCAAACCGACACAGGTAGATGGGATGAGTATTCTAAGGCCAACGGGAGAAGGGTTGTTAAGGAACTCGGCAAATTGGCCCCGTAACTTCGGGATAAGGGGCGCCTGCGAGAGCAGGCCGCAGTGAAAAGGCCCAAGCGACTGTTTAGCAAAAACACAGCTCTCTGCTAAATCGAAAGATGACGTATAGGGGGTGACGCCTGCCCGGTGCTGGAAGGTTAAGGGGAGTGCTTAGCGCAAGCGAAGGTGCGAACTTAAGCCCCAGTAAACGGCGGCCGTAACTATAACGGTCCTAAGGTAGCGAAATTCCTTGTCAGGTAAGTTCTGACCCGCACGAATGGCGTAACGATTTGGGCACTGTCTCAACAGCCCGCCCGGCGAAATTGTAGTACCGGTGAAGATGCCGGTTTCCCGCAACTAGACGGAAAGACCCCATGGAGCTTCACTGTAGCTTGATATTGGATCTCGGTATTCCATGTACAGGATAGGTGGGAGCCTGGGAAGCAAGTGCGCCAGCATTTGTGGAGGCAACCTTGGGATACCACTCTTGGGATATTGGGATTCTAACCTGCGGCCATGAATCTGGTCGGGGGACACTGTCAGGTGGGCAGTTTGACTGGGGCGGTCGCCTCCTAAAGAGTAACGGAGGCGCTCAAAGGTTCGTTCAGCACGGACGGAAATCGTGCACTGAGTGTAAACGCATAAACGAGCCTAACTGCGAGAATGACGGTTCGAGCAGTAACGAAAGTTGGAGTTAGTGATCCGGCGGTATGTGAATGGAAATGCCGTCGCTCAACGGATAAAAGCTACCCTGGGGATAACAGGCTGATCTCCCCCAAGAGTCCACATCGACGGGGAGGTTTGGCACCTCGATGTCGGCTCATCGCATCCTGGGGCTGAATTCGGTCCCAAGGGTTTGGCTGTTCGCCAATTAAAGCGGTACGCGAGCTGGGTTCAGAACGTCGTGAGACAGTTCGGTCCCTATCTGTTGCGGGCGCAGGAATATTGAGAGGAGCTGTCCTTAGTACGAGAGGACCGGGATGGACGTACCGCTGGTGCACCAGTTGTTCCGCCAGGGGCATAGCTGGGTAGCTAAGTACGGACGAGATAAACGCTGAAGGCATCTAAGCGTGAAACTCCCCTCGAGATAAGTGTTCCCATCCTTTATGGAGTAAGGCCCCTTGTAGACTACAAGGTTGATAGGTCAGGAGTGGAAGTGCAGTAATGTATGCAGCGGACTGATACTAATAGGCCGAGGGCTTGACCTCATATTAGAGGCAATCTCAGATTTTACTCTTTGTTTGCCATAGTTATTGTTCAGTTTTCAAGGTGTAAGACCTTCTGTTTCTGCGAAAAGAAAATTTCTTTTCAAGGAGAAGCATGCACCATTAGCTCAGTTGGTAGAGCAACTGACTCTTAATCAGTGGGTCCACGGTTCGAGCCCGTGATGGTGTACCAGAAACGGTGCGCTGTGGGATTGGCCGAGTTCAGTCCCACGGTGGAGCCGGCAAGCATACCGGAAGCAGGCTGGAAATGGCCCGTTGGTCAAGCGGTTAAGACGGCGGCCTCTCACGCCGCAAACGGGGGTTCGATTCCCCCACGGGTCACCATCTTTGACGGTTGACAAGATGGCGGCGATGTGGTATGTTTTACAAGGTGAGTAAATGCCTGGAGCATTTCTCGATATAGTGCGTATCTATGGTGATGAGGGTACACCTGTTCCCATTCCGAACACAGTAGTTAAGCTCATTTACGGTGACAATACTTGGCTGGCGACGGCCTGGAAAGATAACTCGATGCGCACATCAGCGAATCCAGTAAAGGATTCGCTTGATATTCCTCAATAGCTCAGTTGGTAGAGCATGCGGCTGTTAACCGCAGGGTCGTTGGTTCGAGTCCAACTTGAGGAGCCATTTGATAAGGCTTTGCCGCCACATATTATGGTGGCGGCAAAGTGCTATCACTCCATGTTGATATGGGCCTTTAGCTCAGTTGGTTAGAGCAACCGGCTCATAACCGGTCGGTCCCGGGTTCGAGTCCCCGAAGGCCCACCAAATTTTATATTTGGCCCGGTAGCTCAGTTGGTTAGAGCGCCAGCCTGTCACGCTGGAGGCCGTGGGTTCAAGTCCCATCCGGGTCGCCATTACAAAACGGCGACTGTTTGATCGCCGTTTTGTATTATGCTGTTGTAGCTCAGTAGGTAGAGTGCATCCTTGGTAAGGATGAGGTCGTCAGTTCAACTCTGATCAACAGCTCCAAAAAGCCCTGCTGCTTTGTGCGGCGGGGCTTTCTTATTTGGGAATACTGTGGATGACTTCGTGTTAGAAGTGTGATATACTATATACAATATTTTGAGGGCGTGATATCGAAAGGGGTATCCTGTATGACGATTTTGGCCTGTGAATGTGGTAACGAGATTTATATTATGGATGAAACGGAAGCGACCGCCTGGCAGTGTGACGCGTGTGGCCAATGGTATGATTTTTTCGGCGTGAAGGTCGTCCCGCCGCAGGAGCGCAGAAAGACAATTTCGCCGCACTTGATTAATTGGAGCGCGGGCGAGGAACTTTAAGCAGCAGGAGGAGTTATGAATCAACAGAAGATCGCTTTGCTTACCGACTCCTGTGCGGATATTTCGCAGGCGGATATCCGCAAATACGGTATTTTTGTCGTGCCGCTCAAGCTCATCTTTTCTGATGGGGAATATGCCGATGGCGTGGATATTAGTGCCGTTGAGGTGTATCGCCGGCTCAAAAAGGAGATCCCGAAGACAACGCTGCCCGACGGGGGACAGGTGTCAGATACCTTGGAGCGCATCCGGCAGGCAGGCTATACGAAGGTCCTTGCAATTAATTTTTCAAGCGGCCTCAGTGGGACGCATAATTTGATCCGGCTGATCGGCGAGCAGACCGTGGGCCTAGAGATTGCCGCCTTTGATACGTTGAGCGGTTCGCTTGGCACAGGTATGACCGTGCTACAGGCGGCCCGCTGGATCGAGGAGGGCTGGACTTGGCCGGAGCTGCTGCGGGCCATCCCGCCCTTGATGCGGGCAACGCATGTTTTCTTTTGTGTCGATACGCTGGAATATCTGCAGAAAGGCGGCAGAGTAGGCAAGATCACGGCGGTTGCGGGGACAATGCTACAGATCAAGCCGATCCTCTCCTTTGCGCCTGACGGGGAACTGATCAGTGTGGCGAAGATCCGTGGGAGAAAAGCGGCGGTCGATCAGATGGTGCGGATGGCCACAGCCCTGGTGCCGCGCGGCGCACGCTTCAATTTGGCTGTCGCGCATGGGGACGCGCCGGAGGAATTGAAGGTGATCCGCAGCCTGGCGCAGAAAAGCCTACCTGATTTTGAAAATTTCATGGAGGGCGAGATCGACTGTACCCTGGGCGCGTATGTGGGACCGCATCTGCTTGGAGTGGGCGTACAGCTCTTAACCGACGCGGTGCTGTCGAAAAAGGGCGAATAGTAACGATACTGTAACTGTTTTTGCATGGGTTATGTGTTATAATACGGTATTGGTAGTATGTAGCAATTGATATTAGGTAGGAAGGAATGAATGAGGCATGTCTTATCAAACGGCGTACCGGTCTCGATACCGCCGTCATAGACGCCGCCGCCGGAATAGCCACTGGGGTGTGCTGATTGCATTGATTCTAGTGATCGTCATTGCGATCCCTGTCGCGTTTCATATCGTGAAAGGAATTTCCGGCGCGATTTTTGGAGGAAGCCAGAATCAACTGGTGCTTCAAATGAATAACGGCAAGGCGCTGCTGGGTGATGATGTGGTCGATCTGGGCAGCGCGGCGCCGTTTCGGGATCAGAACGGGAATGCTTATGTTCCGGTCAAACCGGTCTGTGACAATCTTGAATTTTCCCTTACTTGGGATCAGGCCACAAAAACGATCACAGTCAGTGATAATAAACTGACGGTACAGGCGCAGATTGACAGCACATCGCTGCGCGTGAACGAGACGGCGCAGACTATGGCTCTGGTACCGCGCCTGTCGGATGGGACCGCGTATGTTCCGGCAAAGGAATTCTGCCGGGCGTTGTCCCTGCAGGTAAATGATTTGGGAAGCGGGCAGGGAGATCTGGTTGTACTCACGAAATCCAAAAAAGAGCTGAAAGAGGATAAGCTGAACGAGATCGCGGAGAAGGCTTTGGAAAAGCTTGGCCCGTCTCAGCAGACGTTGCAGCAAACCAGTGTGCTGATGCGTGTCGGCTCAGATAAGCTTGTGCGGGGCGGGCAGTCCGCGCAGATGGTGCAGGACGGGGAGCGGCTGGGCGCCGCCGTGATCGAGCAGGATGGGCTGCGCTATGTTCCGCTCAAGGCCGCGATTACGACGCTGGGCGGGACCGCGGAGTTTGACGGGAGCGCCGAATGGACGATCAACTATGACGGGATTCAGTCCACCGTGCGGGACAATGCCAAGACCAAGGTTGGCGGGGACCGCGTGAAGGGGGACGATATCAAGGTTCATACGGATGAAAACGGGCGTTTCTATGTTTCAGCGCCCCTGTTTGCGGCGCTGGTCGGCAGAAACTATACCGACCTTGCGGATGAAGAGGGTACTTTTGCGTTCACAAAAGGCTCGCTGGAGGGCTTTGACAGCCAAAAGGCATATCTCGATACCATGAAAAGCGCGCTGACCGACGCGGTCGGCGGAGATATCCCAGAGGCCGACGTATATGTTGCCTTGACCTTTGACGATGGGCCGACCGGCGCTACGGACACCTATCCGAACGGTTACACGGCAACGCTTCTGGAGGAGCTGAAAAAGCGCAATGTCCATGCGACATTCTTCATGTGTGGCTACCGCATCAAGGACTTCCACAGCCATATGGAGCAGTACCTTGCGGATGGGCATGAGCTGGGCAACCACACCATGACGCATCCGATGAGCCGCCTGACACATCTGGACGCGGCGACCGTGCGCGACGAGGTGGAGTCCAACAGCGAATTGATCGAATCGTATACCGGCCAAAAGCCGACGGTCATGCGTCCGGTCGGCGGCGGCGTCAACGACACGGTCAAGGAGCAGATGAAAGCGCTCGGTCTGCCGATCATCAACTGGAGCGTTGATACGCTGGATTGGAGCACCAAGACCGATCCGGAGAGTGTGAAAGACCATATCATCAACGAGGTCGAGGACGGCGATATCGTGCTGATGCACGATATCTGGCAGGGTACCCTGCCAGGCGTGTTGGCAGCCATTGACGAGCTGCAGAGCCGCACGGACAAAACGTATGCGTTCGTTACGGTTTCCGAGCTGGCCGCGGTCAAGGGCATCACGCTGGAGCCCGGCATGGTTTACAGCAACCTGTCGGATGCAACGGTGCAGGCCATTGAGGATGGAACGTATAAGGAAAATATTTTCGATTAAAAACAAAGCAGCAGCCTGTGGGCTGCTGCTTTGCTATAGGTGGTATTCAGGGAAATATTTTTGGACGAAAGGGACGTCCTGCACGGTAAAGGTTTTCCCATCCAGATAGGAAAGCGCGCCGGCATCCGTTTGGAAATGGAAGGACAGCGAATAGGCATACAATGCTTGGCCGAATTCGCCGTAAGGACGGTTGCGCTCATTTACGCCGTATTTGCCATCGCCTAACAGCGGACAGCCGATCGAGGCCATGTGCGCCCGAATCTGATGGGTGCGGCCGGTGAGCAGCTCGCATTCGACAAGGGAAAGTCGGCCGCTGGAAGCGAGCGTCCGGTAACGGGTGCGCGCGGTTTTGGCACCGGGGACGCGTGTGCTGTGCAGGGTGACCTGCTTGCGCGTCTCGTCGCGGCGCAGATAGTTTTCGATCAGCCCTTCGGCTGGCTGTGGACGGCCGTGAACAACGCACAGATAGCGTTTCTCGAGTTCACGGGATTTGATCCTGTCGTTCAGGATACGCAGCGCCTCGGCCGTTTTCGCGGCAATTACGATGCCGCCAGTGTTGCGGTCAATGCGGTTGCACAGCGCGGGGGCGAAGGATGCGGCGGCGGACGGCTCCCAGGCGCCGGACTGATACAGATAGGCCTGAATATGGGCGATCAGCGTATCTGTGCCGCCGCGCTCGTCCGCATGCACCACCATACCGGGCGCCTTATCGGCAAGGAGGATATGGCTGTCCTCATAGACCACACGGACGCGGGGGTGTGAAATATGCCGGTAGGCATCCTCCTCTTGGGGTGCGTCAAAGTAGCTGTCGTTCAGATAAAGCTGCACCACGTCGCCCGCTATGAGCTTGTAGCTGGCCTCGGTGCGCTTCCCATTGATCTTGATGCGCTTAAGGCGCAGGTATTTATGCATCTGCCCGCCGGAAAGCAGGGGAACTGTTTTGCCAAGGAATTTGTTCAAGCGCTGCCCGCTGTCATTGGATGTGATGTGGTATTCTTTCAATGGAAAGCCCTCTTTTGTCTCCAAGGATAATATGGGAATAGTATACCTCATTTTTATCAAAAAAGGAAGTAGCAGTTGCGGCAAACTGGAGAAAATATATAGAATATGCACAAAGTATAATAACAAAACAGAGTAAATTTGACGAAAATATCCGCAGCAGGGAATCATATATTGATTGGCTCTTGTCAAGCCTGTATAATTATATTGAGAGAGAGGCGGGGAAAAGGAGATAGTGGTCTTGAAGAAAAGTATGACGATCACGGAAATTGCCAAAGAGGCGGGCGTTTCCAAATCAACGGTTTCTCGCGTGCTGAATAATAAATCAGATGTATTGCCGGGAACAAAAGAGCGTGTGCTCCGCGTGATACGCGAGCACCAGTTTCAGCCGAATGCTTACGCGCGCAGCATGTCACAGCGGCGCAGCCGAACGATCGGCGTGGTTGTGCCGCACGATATCGATTACGTTTTTCAGAACCAGTACTATATGGAGATTCAACGCGGCATTCTTAAAGCGATGACGAAGCGGGGATACTATGCGTTGATGCTCTGCTGTCGGGACATGAAAGAAGCCTTTGACGCGGTGCTGCAGAAAAGGGTGGATGGCCTTTTGCTCATCAGTCCGCTTTATGAGCATACGCCGTATATCAACGAGCTGCTGGAGCATCATGTGCCGCTGGTGCTGATCGGGAAGTCGCCTGCGTCGCAGCAGGTCTATCAGGTCTGCATCGATAACTATATGGGCGCGCTGAGCGCGATGCAGTATTTGTTCGGGCTGGGACACAGGCGGATCGCCTTTATTAACGGTCCGCACTTCCTGCCGTCGAGCGAGGAGCGCCGCCGGGCTTATCTGGACGGTATGGCGCGGCAAGGGAACGCGGTCCTGCCTGGCATGGTGCGCGAGGGGTATAACTCCATTGATTCGGGCTATCAGATCGCCAATCAGATCTTAAACGAATTTCCGGATGTTTCGGCGCTGTTCGTTGCGTCTGACTATATGGCGATCGGTGTGCTGGATACCATTCATGACCGCGGGATGCGGATTCCGCAGGACATTTCGGTTGTCGGGTTTGATAATATCCAAATGTCGGAGCAGGTGACGCCAAGCCTGACCACGGTCAGCCAGCAGATTGAGGAAAAAGGCCGGATTAGCGTAAACCTGCTGATGGACCTGATCGAAGGGGCGCCGACGCCGGAGGGAAGGGTGATCGACGTGGAAGCAAAGCTGATCGTGCGCGACAGCACGGGACCGGTTTCTTCCCGTCAGCCGGATTCTCCCTGGAAAACACACCATATTGCCTTGTAGGACGGAAAGATGCTTGCAAAAGGGCGGGCGGCTGCGGCTGCACCGCCTTTTTTAACGGGTTATTGTCGCAAACAGGCATGAAAAGACTTGCGATTTGAACATGGTACCGGTATAATAGAACTGTTGAGTTTAGGAGTGATTACATTATGGTGAAATTGGTCAAGCTGTTCCCGCAGTACATGCTTCTGCCGGCGGTCGGCGGTATTGCGCTGTTGGCGGCGGCGGGCTATATGGTAAAACGGGGCATATCGTTCTGGCTGGCGCTGGCTGTTCTGGTGATTGGCTTTGCAATTTTGTACATCCTGGCGCTGTCCTACGGGGTGAGCGCCCTGCAGAACCGGCTTGCCTGGCTGTATCAGAACCTTGAGCCTGAGCGCTTTCTGGAAAAGTTTGAAAAGCTTCTGCCCCGTGCGAAAAAGACACCCGCGCTCGAAGTCACGGTTCGGGCTTACCTGGCGGATGGCCATGCCGCGATCGGGGAATTCGATCAGGCGCTTGCCCTGTTGGACGGCGCGCCGGTTGTTACGGAAGAAAGCGAACGCCTCAGCGCGGCGTTGCTGATGCTCAATAACAAGGGCCTGATTCATTTCCGGATGGAAAACGCAGAAAAGGGCAAGGAATGCCTGGACAAGATGCGCGAACTGCTGGAGCGGCAGGATGAGGCGGCACAGAAGCGCTATGCAGAGAATGTGCGTATCCTGCAGTGCCATTACGACGCGCTGACTGGTGTGTGCCAGGATGACGCATACCTGCGTGAACTGGTCCGCAACGGCACCACCGCGCTCTTTCGGGTGAATACCAGCCTGCTGCTGGCGCGCGTCTATCTGTCACAGGGAGAAACCAATATGGCGCGGGCTTATTTGGAGCAGACGATTGAAAAGGGACGGGACTGGCTGTGGCCGACGAAGAAAGCACAGCAAATGCTGGCAGCGCTTCCGGCGGAAGAATAACGAATGAACGCGGGCGTCAAAGCGCCCGTGTTTTTTTATGGGTATGGATAACAAAAGCTCCCGCACAGATGTGCGGGAGCTTTTGTTTATTTCTTTTACGCAGTATACTTTTTGAGCGTTGCCCGGATTGCGCCGGGGCCGGCCATCATTTCCTTCCAGTAGCCGATGACCTTATCCGCAAGGCCGCAGGCATACAGGTCGATGCCGAAAATAGACGCGTCGTGCAGGATTGGCTCCAGCTTGGCGACAGCGGCGTCGTCCGCCTTGCCCAGCTCGATGCCGGACAGTTTTTCCTGCAGGGAGGCGAGCAGCGGGTCGGCACTGCACTGGAACGCATTTCCCTCGTCGTCAACCGCGAGCAGGTAGCGCAACCAGCCGGCCAGAACCAGCGGGATATACTTCAACTCGGCAGCCTTGCCGGGACCCATCGCGTCGTAATTCTTGATCGCGTTGCCGAAGCGGATCGAAACTTTCTGGGAAGTATCGGTTGCGATACGCTGCGGGGTGTCCGGAATGAACGGATTGGGCAGGCGGGTCTCAAACACTTCGTCGAGGAACGCCTTCGGGCTGAGCACGCCCGGGTCAACCACAACAGGCATGCCCTCGATGTGGCACATACGGTCGATCAGGGTGTACAGCTCATGGTCCTGTACTTCCTTAGCGATCGAGGTATAGCCGAGCATGCAACCATAAACCGCCAGCGCGGTCTGGGGCGGGTTGAGGCAGGTGCAGACTTTCATCATTTCCACCTTGTTAACCGTGTCGCGGTCGGTGAAGATAACGCCGGCCTTGTCCAGCGCCGGACGGCCGTTCGGGAAGTCGTTTTCGATAACCAGGTACTGCGGGCGCTCGGCGTTGACGAACGGCGCGATATAGGTGTTCTTGCTGGTTACGAACGGGTGCATATCCTCCAGACCGTCGGCCTCGAGCTGGTCCGCAATCTCCGGAGCCGGACGGGGAGTGATCTTGTCGATCATCGACCACGGGAACGAAACCTTTTCGGTCAGATAAGCATACTCTTCATCAGAGATCTGGCCGTTCTTCTTCCAGGCGTCGACAAATTCCATGATCGCACCCTGGAGCTTCGCGCCGTTGTGCGAGCAGTTATCCATCGAAACCATGGCGAGCGGCTTGCCGCAGGTATGCATGCGGTGCAGCAGCAGGGTGGCGAGCTGCGCCATGAAAGACTTGCAGGCGGAGGGACCGTTCTTCATGTCCTCCACAGCAGCCGGAACAAGCTCCTGCTTGGCGTTGCGCAGGGAGTAGCCCTTTTCCGTGATGGTGAACGAAACCATCTGCAGGGACGGGGCGGCAAAAATCTCCTTGACGCGATCAAAGTCATGCAGCAGGGTGGTGGTTTCCGCAACCGAGCCGATGACTTCCTTTTCAATGCGGCCGTCGGCCTCGAGGGTAACGGCAACCGTAAGGTTGTCTACCTTGTGGAAGCACTTGGTCACGATCTCGTCGTCGTAGCTCTCGCAGGTGATGATGCCGGTGTCCATGTCGCCGCTCCCGATCAGGTGCTGGGCCACAGCCGCCTGGAACGCACGGAACAGGTTGCCTGCGCCGAAATGCAGCCAAGTCGGCGCAGCCTTGGTCCTGGCCGCGACAGCCTCAATGTCAAACGCCGGCAGAGTATAGCCCTTCCAGGCTTCCTTATCTTTCAAAGATGCAATAGAAAGTTTCATTGCTTAATGAGCTCCTTCCAGTTTCTCCAGCATGTCCCAAACGCCCCACAGATACATGATGCCGAGCGCGCGGTCGTACAGGCCGTAGCCGGGGCGGCATTTCTCGTTCCAGATGTGGCGGCCGTGGTCGGGACGCATATAGCCGTCGAAACCGCAGTCGTGATAGGCCTTCATGATTTCCAGGATGCCGACATCGCCGTCGCAGTCGCGGTGGGAAACCTCAGAGAAGTCGCCGTTTTCATAGTGCTTGACGTTGCGGACGTGCGCGAACGCGATGCGGTCGCAATAGGAGCGGATGATGTCGGCGATGTCGTTCTTCTCGTTGGCGCCGAGTGAGCCGGAACACAGGCACAGGCAGTTGTTCGGATGGTCGACCATTTTGAGGAACTTGCCGATCGCTTCCTTGTTGACCAGCAGGCGCGGCAGGCCGAAGATGTCCCAGGGGGGATCGTCCTGATGGATGGCCATTTTGATGCCGGTCTCCTCGCAGGTCGGCATGATCGCTTCGAGGAAGTACTTCAGGTTTTCCCACAGCTTCTCTTTCGTAACGGGCTTGTACTTTTCAAACAGCTCGTCGAGCTGGGCCATGCGCTCAGGCTCCCAGCCGGGCATGGTGTAGCCCTTACAGCCCTTGAGGATATAATCGGCCATTTCCTTGGCGTCCTCGCGGATGACCGACTTTTCATAGTAAAGCGCAGTCGAACCGTCCGGCAGCGGGTGGAACAGGTCGGTGCGGGTCCAATCGAAAACGGGCATAAAGTTATAGGTAACAACCTTTACGCCGCACTGCGCCAGATTGCGCAGGGTGATCTTGTAATTTTCGATATACTGATCACGGGTCGGCAGGCCGATCTTGATATCGTCGTGTACGTTAACCGATTCGACGACGTCGATATTGAAGCCTGCGTCCTCAATGATCTTCTTTTCATGCATGATCTCGTCGACCGTCCAGATTTCACCGGCCTGCTTATGGTGCAGAGCCCATACGATGCCGGTAACGCCGGGGATTTGCTTGATGTCGGCCAGGGAAACGCTGTCGTTGCCTTCGCCGTACCAGCGGAATGTCATTTGCATAGCAAAACCTCCTTAAAATATTGAACTTTCTGTGCCCACAGGCAGGGAGATCGCTTGTATCGCAGCCCGCGGTACCAGATTGGGCGGAAACGTTCCCACCTACTTGAAAACACCCTCCATACATAACAGGATGGAGGGCGTCGGCGGCCGCGCCGCCGGATCAAAACGTGGAATGAAACCACCACTCACTGACATTATAATACATACCGGATAGTTGTCAAGCAAACGGTTTTTTTCAAGATTAAAATTCGGAAACAAAAATAATTTTTTTTGACGAGTAGTTTCACCGAATTATGAAATATCTTGCGATAAAATTGTGAAAAATAAACAAGAATGAAATGATAAATTTGTGACAATGCATATTGAAATTGACGCTCTGTGAAAATGTTAACAAAAAATTAAATGAATATTCTGCACGCTCTACAAAAACCTGAAATGAGTGGTGAATTCTTTTGTGGGGTATTGACAATCGTTGTCTGGACAATTATAGTATTACTGTGCTGTAGAAAACTACTGTATTGTGTTGCTGCGCGAAAAAACAACAAAAGCAGGCACTTGTTTTTGTGTTTCGCATGCGCGGCGGAACGGCGATGGCCGTGAGGGATGGACAACCATTGTTGCGCGATAAGAACCTTGGTAAAGGATATGGCGGCAGGATGGTGTCTATTTTATGTAGGGGGTGTGAAACCGCTCCCGAAACCGTGGCCGAAGATTTCCCGTTTTTCGACAACAAGGGGGTACCCCCTTGTTCTGTTGGAAGCGATGCTTCCAACAGAACAAGATAACGGAGACTGGAGACAGGGAAGCGGCGCGCCGGTTCTGGCGAAGCAGAAATATGGTAGCTGGGAACAGACGTCAAGTTGAGGAGGATACTTGATTATGAAAAAGCTTTTGTTAACCGATTTCTTCAAGGTCGAAACGGTGGAGTCGCCGATTCCGGAGCCCGGCCCCGGACAGGCGGTTGTCCGCATCAAGTATGCGGGCATCTGCGGTTCTGACTTACATATTTTCGCGGGCCAGCACCCGACCGCCAAGCCGCCCCTTGTGATGGGTCATGAGGCCTGCGGCGAGGTTTACGCTATTAACTCTGAGCGTACCGACATCAAGGTCGGCGACAAGGTCTGCTCCCACACCATCGAGCCCTGCAACGCCTGCGTGGGCTGCCACGAGGGCCGCGAGAACCTGTGTACCAACGTTAAGATCATGGGTACCTCGATGGATGGCGTGTTCACCCAGTATATGCTGGTAAACGCCGACCGCCTGATCAAGTTCAATGACGACGTTGATATGAAGATCGCCGCGCTGGTCGAGCCGCTCACCGTTGCGGTACACGACACCCGCCGCGCGGGCGTCCGTCCGGGCGACGACGTATTCATCGCCGGCGCCGGCACGATCGGCGTGCTGATCGGCATGATGTGCAAATTCTCCGGCGCGGGGCATGTTGTTCTGGCCGAGATCAATCAGGACCGTATCCGCATCGCCAAGGAGCTTGGCTTTGACGTAGTCGATATTTCCGCTCCGGACTTCGTAGATCAGTGCATCGCGATTGCCGGCGGCAAGTTCGATATCCTGTTTGAAGCCACTGGCTTCCAGGGCGGTTATGACGCCTGCTTCAACCTGATCAAGCAGGGCAGCACGATGGTCCAGGTCGGCATGCCGCCCAAGGGTACCATCTTCAACACGGACATCAACACCATTATCTATAACGAGGCTTCGATGCTCGGCGTGCGTCACCACACGATGACCAGCATGGAGGGCGCGGCCAAGATTATTAACTCCGGTGCGATGAACGAGCAGCTCGCCAAGGTCGTTTCCGCGGTTTATCCGGTCGACCAGGCGATGGATGCGTTCGAAAAAGCGAGCAAGGATAAGTCCATGCTCAAGGTATTGATCGACTTTACCTGATCGCCGTTCGAATTTGGCCTTTTGAGAGAGGGCTTGAGGGGTTCGAGTGGCAGTTGGAGGTCGAACTAAAATGAAAGACTGGAGAGCGATCTATCAGTCGAAGCTCACGACCGCGGAAGAAGCGGTCAAGCACATCCCGAACCATTGCCGGGTATTCTTCGGCCATGGCGCAAACGAACCGTTGGTACTGACCGACGCGCTGGTAGCAAACTACGAGCAGTATGAGGACGTGGAGATCTGCCACTGGGTACCGATGGGGAAGGGCGAGTACACCCAGCCCAAGATGAAGGGCCACCTCAATTACAACGGCCTGTTCCTTGGTCCGGTGACACGCGCCTCCGTCAATGAGGGACGTGCGGATTACACCCCGTTTTATTTCCATCAGTCGCCGCGCTTTTTCACCGACGGGACGTTCCCGATCGATGTTGCATTGGTATCACTGACCCCACCGGATGAACACGGCTTCTGTTCGTTCGGCGTATCGGTCGGCGGCACAAAGCCGGCTGCGCTTTCGGCCAAGGTGGTGATCGCGCAGATCAACGACCAGATGCCCCGCACGATGGGCGATTCATTTATCCATGTGTCCCAGATCACCTATGCCGTGGAAGCTTCGCGGCCTCTGCCCGAGCTGGGCGGCGGCAAGATTGGTCCGGTTGAAGAGGCGATCGGCCGCAACTGCGCCAGCCTGATCGAGGACGGCTCCACGCTGCAGCTTGGCATTGGCTCCATACCGGACGCCGTGCTCAAGTTCCTGGGCGACAAGAAAGACCTCGGCATCCATTCCGAAATGTTCTCCGACGGCGTCGTCGACCTGTATGAGCAGGGCGTCATCACCGGCGCGGCCAAGACCGAAAACAAGGGCAAGATGGTCGCGGCGTTCCTGATGGGCAGCAAAAAGCTGTACGACTTCGTTGATAATAACCCTGACGTTATGATGCTCACGGTGGATTATGTAAACGACCCCGTGGTTGTCTCGCGCCAGAACAAGATGGTTTCCATCAACTCCTGCCTCCAGGTCGATTTCAACGGCCAGGTCAACTCCGAGTCCATGGGCATCAACCAGTTCTCGGGGATCGGCGGCCAGCTCGACTATGTGCGCGGCGCGTCCATGTGTCCGAACGGCAAGTCCATCTTGGCGATGCCGTCCACGGCCAAGCATGGCACGATCTCCCGCATCGTACCGGTGTTCGAGCCAGGTACGACGGTCACGACGACCCGCACCGACGTGCATTACATCGTGACGGAATACGGCGTGGCGAATCTGCGCGGCAAGAGCCTGCGCGAGCGCGCAAGGCTGCTGATCAACATTGCGCATCCGGATTTCCGAGACGAACTCTGGGCCGCATATCATGCGCGTTATGGCGAGGAGGGCTGAAGCATGGCAACGAGAACGGTAGAAATGGTCGGGGAGCATAAGCTGGAGCAGGTTTTCCTGACAGTAGAAGATCATATTGGCATTTTAACGCTGCACAACCCGCCGGTCAACGCGGCCAGCGGCACGGTGCAGGAAGAGATCATCATGCTGTGCGATTATATCAACCATGATGACGATATATGGGTGTGCATCATGCATTCCGACCTCAAGACGTTTTGTGTGGGCGTTGACATCAAGCGCTTCAAAAAAAGCATTGATGACAAGGACGTTACCAATACGCAGGAGGTATATTACGACGGTGCGCTCGCGTTGTACGAGCTGCGCGTGCCGCTAATCTGCGCGGTGCATGGCCACTGCCTGGGCGGCGGCCTGTGCTATCCGGCCGGCGCGGACATCACGATCGCGGTCAAGGGTACGGTATTCGGCGCGCCGGAGGCAAAGCTTTCGGTCGTCGGCGGCTCGGGCCATCTAGCCCGCATCCTGCCGCCGCAGATCCAGCGCGACATGTGCTACTGCGGCACGTTTATCACCGCGGAGGAGCTGACCAAGTACGGCGGCGTGACCAAGGTTGTCGATACGCTGGATGAGCTAATGCCCGCGGCGATGGACAAGGCGCGTGAGATCTGCAAGCGCGGACCGCTCGTACTGCGTTACCTCAAGGCGTGCATGAACGCACAGGAGGATTTCCAGATGAAGCGCAAGAACGATCTGGAGGTCACCTACACGCGGTATATGGCGCGGCACAAGGACTTCAACGAGGGCGTTACCGCGTTCCTCGAGAAACGCGAGCCGCAGTATACCGGCGAATAAATAGTATATCAGGCTGGCACCCCCCCAGCCTGCATATAAATCTCACTTTTAAGAAAGCGAAGAAAAGAGGTTGTAACATGAAGAAAAGATTACTCGCGGCGCTTCTGGCGTCTGCCATGGCTCTGTCTCTGGCTGCTTGTGGCAACACCGACACCGGTGCGGACAATGGCGGCGATGCAGCGGCTGACGGTGGCTCCTCCAATGAGCCGGTCGTTCTGAAGATGAACTCCATCAAGACCACCTCCGACCCGATGTACGAAGCTTGGTCGAACTTCTGCGACCGCATCAACGAGGCTGCCAACGGCACGCTGGACGTTCAGATCTACCCGTCTGAGTCCCTGGGCGCCACCACCGACGTAATCGAATCCATTTCCAAGGGCGCTGCCGCTATTCAGGACTGCGACTTCTCCCACCTGGCTGACTACGTTCCGGACTATTCCGCGTTCATGATGCCTTACCTGCTCCAGAAGCCGGAAGACGTTGGTAACCTGTGGCTGTCCGACTTGGGCCAGGAGCTTGAGGCTCAGCTCCATGAAAAAGGCATGCGCATTATCACCGCCGTTTACTTTGGCGAGCGCAACTGGCTGACCAAGTCCCCGATGCCGGACCGCGCTGCTGCTTCCACCATGAAGCTCCGCTGCGCTCCGACCAAGATGTGGACCGAAATGGTTAACGTCATGGGCGGCAACGCTACCACCTGCACCTGGTCCGAGACCTATCAGGCTATCAGCCAGGGCGTTGCGGACGGCGCTGAGTCCCCGATCCATATCCTGTACTCCGCGAAGCTGCACGAGGTTGCTAAGTACCTGAACTACACCCGTCACCTGTATGCTCCGACCATCATGGTTATGTCGGAAGAAGTATACCAGTCCCTGCCGGAAGAGGGCAAGAAGGCGATCGACGAGGTCGGCCAGGCTTACCCGGCGCAGGCTATCGAAGAGGTTGAGTCCGTTGTTGGCCCGATGCTCGAAGATATGATCAACGAGGGCGTTCAGGAAGTTTACCCGACCGACGAGGCGATCCAGGAGTGGCGCGACTATTCGTTCGAGCACGTTCCGGAAGCTTTCCCGGAGTGGAGCGACAATCTGGTAGAGCGCATCCAGGAAGCGATCGGCGCGACCGATTCCAGTGCTTCTGCTGATACCGATGCCGCCGCGGATGACGCAGCTGCTGCGTAAAACCTGATTGGTGCTTTCGATCTACTTAATTACGATAAGAATCTAATGATGTAGAACGGTTGTATGCCGCGCCGTTAAAACGGGGGGAACTGGTTTGACGGCGCGGGTATGACTGTTTCATACCCACCTCATGTTGACTCTGACTCTTTTTTGCTACATTCCATTTCGCAAATAGCTTTTTGTGAAAGAAAGGCGTGAATTAATCTGTGAACGAGAACAAACAAGGCTTTTTCAAAAAGTTTATTAACGATTGGGAAATGTACATTGCAAGCGTAGGTTTCGTTGTAATGTGCCTGGCGATTATCATTAACGTATTTTCGCGTTTCGTTATCTCCAAGTCCTTTGCATGGGCGGAAGAGGTATCGTATCTGGGCTTTGCCTATACCGTGTTCTTCGGTGTTTGTACTTTGTATAAGAACCAGGGCATGATCGCGATTGACGTCATTGTGGACCGCCTTCCCAAACTCCCGAAGCGTATTATCTACATCATCAATTTTGTCATCCTGGCGATTGGTAATGCGGTTCTTACCTATTACAGCTTTATCCTCACCGTGGAGGCGTGGGTTCGTCCTACGGCTGCGCTGCGTATTCCGTATACCTTTATGGACCTTCCGGCGCTGATCGGCTTCTTTGTCATGTGCCTGTACTCGCTTCGTTTCCTGTACTGGTCCATCATCGGCAAGGAGTTCGCGGAAACTTCGCTGGAAAACCGCGCATAAGGAAGAATACACGTTTACTATGGAAGGAGGTAAAGAGAAATGTCATTTACAGTATGGTTTCCACTTCTCCTGCTGTTTCTGTTTCTCTTCATGAAAATACCGGTGGCGTTTTCGCTCGCATTCTCCACACTGGTATACTTTATGTTTAACTCGTCGTCTCAGCCGACGGATATTATGGTTCAGAACATGTTGTCCGGTACAACATCGTTCACCTACCTGGCAATCCCGTTCTTTACGGCTGCCGGTGTTATCTTTAACTATTCAGGAATCACAGAACGACTGATGAACCTCTGCGAGCTGCTCGTTGGTAAGTTTGCGGGCGGTCTTGCGCAGGTTAACATCGTTCTTTCCGCTCTGATGGGCGGTCTGTCCGGTTCCGCGAACGCGGACGCAGCGATGCAGTCCAAAATGCTGGTTCCGGAAATGGAGCGCCTGGGCTATTCCAAGGAGTTTTCGACCGTTGTAACGGTTGCATCCTCCTGTATCACCCCGATCATCCCGCCCGGAATCGTTCTGATTCTGTATGCAACTGCGTCGGGCGTTTCCATTCAGGAAATGTTCTATGCCGGCTATTTCCCCGGCTTCCTGATCATGGTTGCTGAAATGGCGCTGGCAGGCATCCAGTCCCGCAAGCGCGGCTATAAGCCCACCCGTGATCGCATCGGTACCGCGAAGGAGTTCGCACAGAACCTGAAGCAGTCTATCTGGGCGCTGTTCCTGCCGTTCGGCCTGATCATGGGCCTGCGTTTCGGCGTGTTCACCCCGACCGAAGCCGGCGCCTGCTGCATCGTTTACGCTCTGTTGGTCGGCGCGCTGATTTACCGCACCATCCATGTCAAGCAACTGCTGCCGATCCTGCGTGAGTCCGTTGAGGCTACCTCCGGCATCATGCTGATCATCTGCGCGTCTATCGCGTTCGGCAAGTTCCTGACTTGGGAACGTATCCCGATGATTATTTCCGAAGCGATCTTGGCGATTTGCCACACGGATTGGCAGTTCCTGCTGCTGGTCAACATCCTGCTCGCTATTGTTGGTATGTTCTTCGAGGGCGGCGCTGCAATGATCCTGCTCGCCCCGCTGCTCGTACCGGCTGCGCAGAGCTTGGATGTAAACCTGATCCACTTCGGTATCGTTATGGCGATCAACCTGACGCTGGCCGGCGTTACCCCGCCGTTCGGCGCGATGATGTTCGTTTCCACCTCGATTACAGGATGTACGTTCTCCGGCTACTGCAGAGAGGTGTGGCCGTGGATCATAATGCTGTTTGCGGTGCTACTGATATTCACTTATGTACCCGGCATTATTCTGTTTGTACCGAACCTGCTCATGGGCTGATAAGACAGATTTGTGTTATAAAAGGTTCCGTCCATCCGGACGGAACCTTTTATCATTAAAATGCGCCGATGCGCCGATGATAAAGTCGTTTTTTGCTTGACAAAGGGCAAAAGGATGTAGTATACTATCTTAGTACCATGTGAGGTTGACATGAAGATTGATTTGCGAAAACTGACCGGCTCGAATACCGTCAGCATCCCGTTTTCCGAAACGCTTGATTTGCGGGAGGAAACGCTGTATGGCGCGAAGCCGTTCCAAAGTCCGGTTCAGATCAGCGGGGAGGTTTCGAACGAGAGCGGCGTCCTGCGGCTGAAAGGGACGATCAAAACGATTTACTCCACCGCCTGCGCCCGCTGTCTGAAGCCGTTGGATATTCTGCTGACAGCCGAGACGGATATGATTTTGTCGGACGACCCTGAGACGGAGGAAGAGGACGATCTTTTCGTGCTGACCGGTGACAGCGTGGATCCTGCGGACGTATTGGTGCCGGCATTGATCCTGCAGGTACAGATGACATATCTGTGCAAGGAGGACTGCAAAGGCCTCTGTCCGCACTGCGGCGCCGACCGCAACGAGGTTGACTGCGACTGCGACAAAAAGCAGATCGATCCGCGTTTTGCCGCGCTGCGCGCCCTGCTCGACTCTGATGAGGACAAGAGCACATAAAACAGTCAAACAAATTGAGAAGATAGAGTAGGAGGTGTATCCACCATGGCAGTACCGAAGAGAAAGGTTTCGAAAGCCCGTCGCGACAAGCGCCGCAACTCCCATTGGAAGCTCTCTTTGCCCGGCATGTCCAAATGCCCGAAGTGCGGCGAGATGAAGCTGGCTCACAGAATGTGCAAGGCTTGCGGCTATTACAACGGCCGTGAGGTTGTCGCCGTTAAGGAAGCGTAAGGCTGAAAACAGAACAAAGGATGGAGAAGGCGGCAACGGCTTCTCCATTTTTTTCGCCCTCGATCGGATCCATGGTTTCGGTCGGGCGTGATGGCGGGTGCGGCCGGATGCGTCCCAGGGGGGAAACGTTCCGGCAAGCGTGAAAAATGCAGAAAGGAGGGCGCTGGATGGCGTCAAAAATTGTCAGTGTGGATGCGGGCAGTCCGGCGGCGCGCGCGGGACTGCGGGCGGGGGAGACTCTGCTGCAGATCGATGGGACAGCGATCCGTGATGTGCTGGATTACAAATTTTACAGCTACGACGCGCGGCTGACGCTCCGCGTGCTGGAAGCGGATGGGGAAAGCGTCCGCGAGGTGCGTGTGCGCAAGCGCGAGGGCGAGCCGCTCGGCCTGAATTTCGAGCATTATCTGATGGACGGGATGAAGCAGTGTTCGAACAAGTGCGTGTTCTGCTTTATCGACCAGCTGCCCCGTGGGATGCGCAAGACGCTCTATGTAAAGGACGACGACGCGCGCATGTCCTTCCTGATGGGGAATTATATCTCCATGACCAACTTGTCGGACGCGGATGTGGACCGTATCCTGCGGATGCATATTTCGCCGGTCAATATCTCGGTGCAGACCACCAATCCGGAGCTGCGCGTCAAAATGCTGCAGAACCGCCGCGCGGGCGAAGCACTTCGGATCATGAAGCGCTTCGCGGAGGGCGGCATCACGATGAATTGCCAGCTCGTCGTGTGCAAGGGGCTGAACGACGGGGAGGAGCTGCGCCGCTCGCTGAACGATCTGAAGAAGCTCTATCCCGCGGTGAATACAATCTCGGTCGTGCCGTTCGGTATGACACGCCACCGCGAGGGGCTGTATCCACTGGAGGCGACGGATAAGCCCTGCGCGGAAGCGATTCTGGATATCGTCGAGCCGTTCGCGCAGGAATGCTTGCGCGAGCTCGGCACGCGCCTGGTCTGGTGCGGGGACGAGCTGTACCTCAAGGCGGAGCGCCCGTTGCCGAATACGGTGTATTACGAGGAGTTTACCCAGTTTGAAAACGGCATCGGCATGCTGCCGTTGTTCATGGAGGAGTTCCGGCTGGCGCTGCCGGATTACGAGGGGCGCGCGGCGCGGCCGTTTACCATTGCGACCGGCACGGCCGCCGCGCCTTCTCTGGCGGTCCTGCTTGACGAGGCGGCCGCAAAATGCGATAATTTAAGCGGCAGAGTCGTGGCGATTCGCAACGATTTCTTTGGGCCGCTGGTCTCGGTTGCCGGACTGATTACCGGCCAGGATCTGATCGCCCAGTTGAAAGGGCGGGACTTGGGCGAGCGCGTGCTGATCTCCGCCAATATGCTGCGGGATGGGGGAGACGTGTTCCTGGATGATTGCACGCCGGAACAGGTGTCGGACGCGATCGGCGTACCCATCGTTCCGGTCGAGATCGACGGCGCGGACCTGCTCGCCAAAATTTTTGAAGATTAGCCCCCGAAAAGCAAAGAGGAGGGAAAGGATATGCCAAAGCCGATTATGGCGATTGTCGGCCGGCCGAACGTCGGTAAATCACAGCTGTTTAACCGCTTGGCGGGCAAGCGCCTGTCCATTGTGGAGGATACGCCGGGCGTAACACGCGACCGGCTATATGCGGAAAGCGACTGGCGCGGACGTGATTTTACCATCATCGACACCGGCGGCATCGAACCGTCAAACGACAACGAAATTTTGCAGTTCATGCGCTTTCAGGCGGAAACTGCGATCTCCCATGCGGATGTGATCGTGCTCATCACCGACCTGCGCACCGGCGTGACCGCGGCGGATCAGGATGTGGCGGCGATGCTGTTGCGTTCGGGCAAGCCGATCGTGCTGGCGGTCAATAAATGCGATAAGCCGGGCGACCCGCCGGCGGAGTTTTATGAGTTTTATAACCTCGGCCTGGGAGAGCCTTACGGCATCTCCGCACTGCACGGTTATGGCGTGGGCGAGCTGCTGGACGCGGCTTACGAGCATTTCCCGCCCGAGGAGGAGGGCGAGGAAGCGTCGGACCGCATCCGCGTCGCGCTGATCGGTAAGCCGAACGTGGGCAAGTCCAGCCTGCTCAACCGCGTGCTGGGCGAGGAGCGCGTGATCGTTTCCAATGTGGCGGGTACGACGCGTGACAGCGTGGACGCCGATCTGGACAACGCGCACGGCAGGTTCACCTTTATCGACACGGCGGGCATCCGCAAAAAAAGCAGGGTGGACGAGAAGATTGAGAAATATTCGGTTATGCGCTCCCTGCTCGCGGTCGAGCGCGCGGATGTGTGCGTCATTATGATCGACGCGACCGAGGGCGTGACCGAGCAGGACACCAAGGTCGCGGGCGAGGCGCATAATGCCGGAAAGGCCTGCATCATTGTGGTCAACAAGTGGGACCTGGTGGAAAAGGACGGCTCCACGATGAAGGAATACACGCTGCGCGTGCGCGAGGGGCTGGCATACATGCCCTATGCGCCGGTGCTGTTCATTTCCGCGCAGACTGGACAGCGCGTGGATAAGCTGTTCGCCCTGATCAAAGCGGTACACGAGCAGAACCATATGCGCATCCCGACCGGCCGCCTGAATTCCATCCTGGCCGAGGCGACCGCGCGCGTGCAGCCGCCGACTGACAAGGGGCGCCGCCTGCGTATCTTCTATATGACGCAGGCATCCACCTGTCCGCCGACGTTCGTCTGCTTCTGCAACGATGCTCGCCTGTTCCACTTCTCCTACCAGCGGTATCTGGAAAATCAGATCCGCGAGGTGTTCGGACTGACAGGCACGCCCGTGCGCATGGTGATCCGTGAGCGCGGGGACAAGGATTAAATTAATTTCTTGGGGGACGACAACATGACATTGACGCAATTTGCCATCATCGCGGTGTGCGGCTACCTGCTGGGTTCGCTGAGCTTTGCAATCATCGTCAGCAAGGTAACGCTCGGCAAGGATATCCGCAACTATGGCAGCGGCAACGCCGGACTGACCAACGCCTACCGCACAATGGGGGCGGGCAAAACGCTGTTCGTGTTGCTGGGGGACATTGCAAAGGGCGCGGCGGCAATCTCGATCGGCGCGCTTCTGGTTGGACCGGTCGGCAAGCTGGTGGCCGGTATTTTCGTGATACTGGGGCATATGTTTCCTGTGTACTTTGGCTTCCGCGGGGGAAAGGGCGTGCTGGTCGGCGCGGTCATGTTGCTCCTGTTCGACTGGCGCATTTTCCTGATCGCGTTCGTGCTGTTTTTCCTGGCGGTTGCGGTGACGCGCTGGATCTCGCTTGGCTCGATTCTGGGCGCGGTCAGCTTCCCCATTACGACCCTGCTGTTCTACCGCGATTCGGTTTTGACCGCGATGGCATTCGGTATGGCGGTGGCGGTCATCTTCATGCACCGGAGCAATATCATGCGTATGCTGCACGGGGAAGAGAACAGGTTTTCCTTCAAAAGTAAAAAGACCATTGAGAAAATAGCTTCCGATGGAGAGGAGAGCGGAAAATGAAGGTTTTTGTATTGGGTACCGGCGGCTGGGGCATTGCGCTGGCTATGCTGCTGCACCATAACGGCCATGCGGTGACCTCCTGGACCTTTTTTCAGGAGGAATGCGACCTGCTGCATCGCGAGCGGGCAAACGAAAAGCTGCTGCCAGGGGTGAGGATTCCAGAGGGGATCACGGTCACGACTGATATGTCGGGCGCGGCGGAAGCGGACCTGGTGGTGATGGCCGTCCCGTCCTTTGCCGTGGCTTCGACCGCGGAGCAGCTCTCCCGCATCGTTCCAGCGGGTACGGTGATCGTCAATGTGGGCAAGGGGCTGGATTCCCAGCACGGCTACTGCCGCTTCTCGGAAACGATCGACCGGGCGATGGGCGGCCGCAATCCCGTGGTAGCGCTGACCGGCCCGACCCACGCGGAGGAGGTGGCCCGTGGGGTGCCGACCGCGATTGTTGCCGCATCAGCGAGCAGGGCGGCGGCTGAGCTGACGCAGGCTGCGTTTATGAACGATACCTTTTTCCGTGTGTACACCTCGTCCGACCTGGTCGGCTGCGAGCTGGGCGGCGCGTTCAAAAACATTATCGCTCTTGGCGCGGGTATTTCGGATGGCTTGGGCTTGGGGGATAACTCCAAAGCCGCGTTTATGACGCGCGGCCTGACCGAGATCGCCCGTTTGGGGGTTACGCTCGGCGCCAAGCAGGAGACCTTCGCGGGGCTGTCCGGCGTGGGGGACCTGATCGTTACCTGCTGCTCAATGCATTCGCGCAACCGCCGCGCGGGTATCCTGATTGGGCAGGGCAAGACCGCACAGGAGGCAATGCAGGAGGTCGGCGCGACCGTGGAGGGCTATTACGCGACCGAAGCCGGCTACCGCCTGGCCCAGCAGCAGGGGGTGTCCATGCCGATCACCGAGGCAATGTATGAGGTGCTGTATAACGGCCTGTCCGCTAAGGAAGCCATACGCATGCTCCTGGGGCGCCCACGGCGCGGGGAGCATGAGGAAGTCTGGTTCCACTAAAAATTAATAGGTAGAATAAACAATAAGAAAAGTATTTCCTGTTGCATTTTTTGCCACAAA
Source organism: Intestinibacillus sp. NTUH-41-i26 (assembly GCF_032769475.1). GTDB lineage: Bacteria > Bacillota > Clostridia > Oscillospirales > Butyricicoccaceae > Agathobaculum > Agathobaculum ammoniilyticum. Next base: position 1,949,286 of record NZ_CP136477.1, on the reverse strand, counting down.
AATTCTTTACTTTTTCACGCTCTTTTTGTATAATGATACCATAGCTTATGCTAAAATTTGTAAGGTCATAAGGAGAAAGAGTATGAAAAAGAACATGACGAAGCGTTTGCTGGCCGCGCTGCTGGCGGCGGTAATGGCGTTATCGCTGGCTGCGTGCAGCGGCGGGGACAACGCCGGCAGCGGGGATCAGGCGGCGTCGGCCGCGCTGACCGAGGAGGAATACCAGCAGGCGGTAGAGGATCTGGGCGCGGAGATGACCGAGATCCAGAACAATGCCAGCACCGCAATGACCGATCCGGAGTCTGCGAAAGAGGTTCTGGAGTCCATGAAGGCACCGCTTAACGACTTTATCGCAATCACCCCGCCGGAAGCCTATGCGGCGGGACACGAGAAGATGCAGTCCGGCTGCCAGTCGATGATCGATTTTATCGATACAGTCGTGGCAATGACGGAGGAAACCGACCAGACCAAGCTGACGGAGCTGGTATCCCAGATGGATGAGCAGCTGCGTACCGCTGTCAACGATATGGCGGAAGGCGCGAGCCTGCTGGATGAGGCGAGCAATTAACCGGCTGCCGGAAACCGTTCACCAAAAAGGCACCCCATAGGGGTGCCTTTCGTTTGCACTTTACCTTGCGGTTTGGTATAATATTATATATTGCTTTTGCTTTGCTTGGAGGAAAAGGATGGAGCACCGTATCAACATCAACGAATGCGCGGCGGCCCTTCGTAAAGCCGCGCCAGAGATAGATATTGCGATTAACGAACCCATGAGCCGCCACACTACCTTTGCGATCGGCGGACCGGCGGACCTGTTTGTCATGCCGAAAACCATTGCGGAACTGACGACCGCCCTTTCCGTGGTGCGCGAACATGAGCTGCCGCTGCTGGTGCTGGGGAACGGGTCGAATATGCTGGTTTCGGACGATGGCGTGCGCGGCACGGTCATCTGTACGATCGGGCTGGACGAGGTGCGCGTCGGCGAGGACTGTCGGGTCACTGCGGAAGCGGGCGCGCTGCTCAGCCGTGTGGCACGGCGCGCACAGCGCGCGGGGCTGACCGGAGCGGAGTTTTCCGCCGGCATCCCGGGCAGCTTGGGCGGCGCGGTATTTATGAACGCCGGCGCGTATGACGGACAGATGGCGGGCATTGTGGAAAAAACCGAGTATCTGGACGGAGTGGGCGCGCGGCATGTGCTGGAGGGGGAGGCGCACGGCTTCGGCTACCGGCGCAGCGCTTTCCGCGCCCATCCAGAATGGACGGTGTTGCGTTCAACGCTCCGGCTGCGGCCGGGTGACCCCACCGCGATCCAGCTCAAAATGGCCGACCTTGCGCAGCGGCGGCGGGATAAGCAGCCGCTTAACTATCCATCGGCGGGTTCGACATTCAAGCGGCCGGAAGGGTATTTTGCCGGACGGCTGATCGAGGACGCGGGGCTGAAAGGGGTTTCCGTCGGCGGGGCGCAGGTATCGGAAAAGCATGCGGGCTTTCTGATCAACCGCGGCGGTGCGAGCTGCGACGATATGCTGCGCCTAATCGAGCTGGTGCAGAGCCGCGTGCGGGAGGCATTCGGCGTGGAATTGGAATGCGAGGTCCGGATCATCCGGTAAGCATGGACGAATGGGCAAGGGGGATGAATCGATGTATTTTTTGATTGTTTCGGGTATGTCGGGCGCGGGCAAGAGCCGCGCGGTCGCCACGTTTGAGGACCTGGGGTATTATTGCGTGGATAACCTGCCCATCGCGCTCATCCCGCGCTTTGCCGAGATATGCCTTGCCGCGACTGAGCGGTACGAGCGCGTCGCGCTTGTGACCGATGTGCGCGCGGGCGGGGATTTCCAGCAGCTGTTCGATTCGCTGGACTCGATCAAGAGCATGGGCTGCGACTACCGGATCCTGTTTCTGAATACGGATACGCCGACGCTGATCCGGCGCTTTAAGGAAACCCGCCGTAAGCATCCCCTGATGGAGAAGGGTATTGGCATGACGGCTGCGATCGAGAAGGAGCGCAGCATGCTGGCCGCGCTACAGAGCCGCGCGGATTTTGTGGTCGATACGACTGGACTGTCCGCAGCGGGGCTGCGCGAGCGCCTGCTCGCGCTGTTCGCGGGGACGGATGGCGGCGGCGCGTTCGAGGTGATCGTGCAGTCGTTCGGCTTCAAATACGGCATCCCGCCCGAGTCCGATCTGGTGTTTGATGTGAGGTTCCTGCCCAACCCCTATTATGAGATGAGCCTGCGCGAGAAAAACGGTACCGATCCGGAAGTGCGCGACTACGTGTTCCAGGGCGGCATGGCGGATGAGCTGATGCAACATTTGACCTCGACAATCGATTTTCTGCTGCCGCGGTATGTGGCGGAAGGAAAAGCGAACGTAATCATCAGCATCGGCTGTACTGGTGGGAAGCACCGCTCGGTCGCGATTGCGGAGGCGCTTTCCGAGCATCTGCGCGGTCGGGACTACGGCGTGGTCACCATGCACCGCGATTATCAGCGCTGATTGACAGATAAAGGAGCGGTCCATGTCCTTTTCAACCGAAGTAAAGGCCGAGCTGTGCCGCGTTTCCATGCAGCGTGCGTGCTGCACGCGGGCGGAAGCTTACGGCGTGTTGCTGCACGCGTCGGTATTTTCCCATAAAGAGATACGGCTGTCCACGGAAAACGTATTTGTGGCGCGCCGGCTGCAGGCGCTGCTGCAGCGTGCGTTTTCCGTGGACTGCGCGCCGCAGCGGGCGGGGCGCAAGCTACAGCATACTGTCGGGGAGCCAGCGCAGATCGCGCGGATCTTTGATGTGCTGGGATATGACCTGAAAAGCCACCTCGCCTACCATCTCAACCGGAACGTGCTGGAAAACGACTGCTGCGTCGCTGCTTTCCTGCGCGGCGCGTTCCTGATGGCGGGTACGGTGGCGGGGCCGGATAAAAAAAGCCATCTGGAGCTGAAAGCCGGCCGGCAGAGCCTTGCGGGGGAGGAGACAAGCCTGCTGCTCGATTTGGGGCTGTCGCCCAAGCAGGCGCGCCGCGGTAATTCCTGCCTCCTGTACTTTAAGGAGGGCGCGAGCGTGGAGGATTTCCTGACCCGCATCGGTGCGCCGCGCGCGGCGATGGAGCTGATGCAGGCCAAGGTGGAAAAGAATATCCGCAACACGATTAACCGGCAGGTTAATTGCGAGACTGCGAACCTGATGAAAGCGGCGGACGCTTCCGCGCGCCAGGTCGCCGCGATCCGCGCGGTGCTCGACCGGCGCGGGGAGGAAGCCTTTCCGGAAGCGCTGCGCGAAACCGTCCGCTTGCGGCTGGCTTATCCGACCGACAGCCTGGCCGAGCTTGCACAACGCTTCGACCCGCCGATCTCCAAGCCGGGGCTGAGCCACCGGCTGAAAAAAATAACGGAATTTGCGTCAAAGGAGGACTAAATGGTACCGTTTGCGCACCTGCATGTGCATAGTGAATACAGCCTGCTGGACGGCGCGTGCCGGATCGAGGGGCTGGTGGAGAGAGTGGCCGAGTTGGGGCAGACCTCATGCGCGCTGACCGATCACGGCGTGATGTATGGCGTGATTGATTTTTACCGCGCCTGTAAGGCCAAGGGCATCCATCCGGTGATTGGCTGCGAGGTATATCTGGCGCCGCATTCGCGTTTTGAGCGCAGCTATGTGAATGGTGAATGGCACAGCCATCTGATTTTGCTGTGCGAGAATATGACCGGCTACCGCAACCTCATCCATATGGTGTCGCTCGGCTTTTCCGAGGGCTTTTATATGAAGCCGCGCATCGATATGGACCTGCTCCGGCAGCACAGCGAGGGCCTGATCTGCCTGTCCGCGTGCTTGGCGGGCGTGATCCCGCGCGCGCTGGCCGAGGGCGATATGGACGGCGCCTATGAGCTGTGCGAACAGTTTTTGGATATTTTTGACCGCGACCATTTCTATCTCGAGGTGCAGGACCATGGCATCGAGGTGCAGAAAAAGGTAAACGAGGGGCTGTATCAGCTCGCAAAAGAGCTGGATATTGGTTTGGTCGCCACGAACGACGCGCACTATCTGACCAAACAGGACGCAAAAATACAGGACGTGCTCATGTCCATCCAGATGGGCAAGACGGTGGACGACCCCACCCGCATGAAGTTTGAGACGCAGGAGTTTTATATCAAGGACGCGGACGAGATGGCCGCACTGTTCCCAGAGCATCCGGAAGCGCTTGCGAACACCGTCAGGATCGCGGAGCGCTGCCAGGTCGAGTTTGAGTTTGGCAAGTACCATCTGCCGGAATTCGATGTGCCGAAGGGGTATGGCGCCCTGCAGTACCTGCAGAAGCTGTGCGACGAGGGCTTTGCTAAACGCTATCCGGATGACGACGGCACGGTGCGCGCCCGCCTGCAGTATGAGATCGATATGATCGCGCAGATGGGCTTTGTGGATTATTTCCTGATCGTTTCCGACTTCATCGGCTATGCCAAGAGCAACGGTATCCCCGTCGGGCCGGGGCGAGGCTCGGCGGCGGGCTCGATCGTTTCCTACTGCCTGGGCATCACCGACCTGGACCCTATCCACTATTCTCTGTATTTTGAACGCTTCCTCAATCCGGAGCGCGTTTCCATGCCGGATATAGACGTGGATTTTTGTTATGTGCGTCGGCCGGAGGTGATTGAGTACGTCACCGAAAAGTACGGCAAGGACCGCGTAGCGCAAATCGTCACGTTCGGCACCATGGCTGCGCGCGGCGCGATCCGCGATGTGGGACGCGCGCTGTCAATCCCGTATAACGAGGTGGACGCGGTTGCCAAGCAGGTGCCAAACGAGCTGCACATCACGATCAACAAGGCGCTGGCGGTTAATCCAGAGCTGAAAAAGATGTATGACGAAAAGCCGCAGGTACGCGAGCTGATCGATACCGCCCGCGCGCTCGAGGGAATGCCGCGGCACGCTTCGACCCACGCGGCGGGCGTGGTCATTACCAAGGATCCGGTGGATACCTATGTGCCGCTTGCGCGCAACGATGAGCAGATGGTCACCCAGTTCACCATGACCACGCTCGAGGAACTGGGGCTGCTCAAAATGGACTTCCTCGGCCTGCGTAACCTGACGGTGATCGCGGACGCAGAAAAGATGATCCGCCGCCATGTGCCGGATTTTAACATCGAAACCGTGGATATGAACGACAAGGCCACTTATGAGATGCTCGGCCGCGGCTCAACGATGGGAGTGTTCCAGCTGGAAAGCGCGGGTATCACCAACGTCGTCACCGGCCTGCGCCCCGCGTCCATCGAGGATATCACCGCGGTTGTGGCGCTGTACCGGCCGGGGCCGATGCAGTCCATCCCGCGCTATATCGAATGCCGCCACCATCCGGAAAAGGTGACCTATAAGCACCCGCTGCTCGAACCGATCCTGAAAGTCACCTATGGCTGCATGATCTATCAGGAGCAGGTCATGCAGGTGTTTCAGAGCCTGGCGGGTTACTCGCTCGGCAAGGCGGACATGGTGCGCCGCGCGATGAGCAAAAAGAAGATGAAGGAGCTTGAGAAAGAGCGCGTCAATTTCATCCACGGCAATGAGACGCTTGGCATCGACGGCGCGGTCAAACGCGGCGTGCCGGAGCACATTGCGGCAGGCCTGTTCGACGAGATCATGGACTTTGCCAACTATGCGTTCAACAAGGCCCATGCGGTGTGCTATGCGGTTGTTTCCTTCCGCACGGCCTATCTCAAGTGCCATTATCCGCGCGAATATATGGCAGCGCTGCTCACCTCCGTGCTGGACTGGTCGGACAAGATTTCCGAGTATATCCAGGCCGCGCGTGAAATGGGGATTCGGGTGTTGCCGCCGGATGTGAACGAGTCGTTCGATGGGTTTTCGGTTTCCGGACGGGACATCCGCTTCGGCCTTGCTGCGGTCAAGGGCGTCGGCCGGTCGTTCATGAAGCAGCTTGTGGAGGAGCGCGAGACAGGAGGGCTGTTTTCGTCGTTCCAGGATTTTTGCGAGCGCATGTACGATCGGGAACTGAACCGGCGTGCACTCGAAAGCCTGATCAAAGCCGGCTCATTCGATTCCATGGGATACCGGCGGAGCCAGCTGCTGCAGATTGTGGGCGCGGTGGTGGATGCGATCGCGCAGAGCCGCAAGAAAAACATTGAGGGGCAAATGGACCTGTTCGGCATGGGAAATGACGAGGTGCAGGATACGCAGATCGCCCTGCCCGATATCCCCGAGGCGGGCAAGCGAGAGCTTCTGGCAATGGAGAAAGAAACGACCGGCCTGTACCTGTCCGGTCATCCGATGGACGAGTATCGGGAGCTGGCGAAAAAAGCAGACGCGGCCTCCATCCGGAAGATCATCGACGATCTTTCGGGGGAAAGCACCCAGCCCGCCTATAAGGATGGAATGACTGTGCGGCTGGCGTGCGTTATCACCTCTGTGCGGCTCAAATCCACCAAAAACGGCTCGATGATGGCATATGTGACGGTGGAGGATGAGTCCGCGTCGATTGAGCTGATCGTGTTCCCGCGCTCGCTGCAGCAGTGCGGCGCCTATTTGACCGAGGACAGCGCGGTACTGCTTACCGGTAAGATCGACGCGCGCGAGGATGAAGCGCCCAAGGTGCTGCTGAACGAAGCGCAGCCGCTGACCGAAAGCGCAGTGAACAGCATGCTCGCACAGCAGAACCCGCAGCGGTCGGTATATACCGACCAGCAGGCGGCGCGGCTTGCGCCGCAGAAGCTGTTCCTGCGCATTGACAGCATGGGCAGCGACGAATGGCCGCAGATCAAGGCCATACTACTGGCGCAGCCAGGCGATACGCCGGTTTATCTCTATCCCACGGACACTAGGAAAAAAACGCTGGCCAAGCGGGAATACTGGTGCCAGCCGGATGTGCCGCTTTTGGAAAAATTACGCTTCCTCTTGGGCGAGGAAGATGTTATAATGCAGTAGGGAACCGGACAAGGCTCCGCCATGTAAGGCAAATATTATTTTGAGAAGCAACCGATACAGGAGGCTCATTATGGACAAACAGATTCGCAGAATTGGCGTGCTCACCAGCGGCGGCGACGCGCCGGGCATGAACGCATTGATCCGTGCGGTCGTCCGCACCGCTTCGGCGCACGATATCTCCGTGCTTGGCATCCGCCGCGGCTACAGCGGCCTGATTAACGGCGATATCATCGAGATGGCGGCGCGCAGCGTGGACGGGATCATCCGCAAGGGCGGCACGATGCTGTATACCGCCCGCTGCAAGGAGATGCTGACCGACGAAGGGCTGCAGAAGGCGGCGGATACCTGCCGTTATCTGGGGATCGACGGACTGATCTGCTGCGGCGGCGACGGTACGTTCCGCGGGGCGCAGGCGCTGTCCCGCAAGGGCGTACCCTGCATCGGCGTGCCGGGTACGATCGATAATGATATCGTGTGTACTGATTACACGATCGGCTTTGACACGGCCTGCAATACTGCGATTGAATGTATCGATAAGCTGCGCGACACCATGCAGTCGCATGAGCGCTGCTCGGTCGTTGAGGTCATGGGGCGCCGGGCGGGTCATTTGGCGCTGCACGTTGGCTGCGCGGTCGGCGCTACCGCGATCTGCCTGCCGGAGCGCGAGCTGAACTTTGATGTTGATATCATCGAGAAGATGCGCGTCGGGCGCATCAAGGGCCGCAACCACCATATTATTATTGTGGCGGAGGGCTATGGCGCCGCGCAGGATGTTGCCGACCGGATTCATGAGGCGACCGGCATCGATACGCGTGTGACCATCCTTGGCCACATCCAGCGCGGCGGTTCCCCGTCCGCGCGTGACCGCGTGATGGCGACCCGCATGGGCTATGAGGCGGTGATGGCGCTGGAGGCGGGCAAGACCAACCGCGTGATCGTGTTCGATGATAACCGCGTCACCGACTTGGACATCGAGGAAGGGCTTGCGCGCCAGAAGGACCTGGAGCAGGATCTGTTTGTGGCGCAGCAGACGGTAGCGATCTGACATGCCGCAGACAGTCTTGATTACCGGCGGTTCACGTGGTATTGGCGCCGCGTGTGTGCAGGTATTTGCCGATGCGGGCTGGAATGTGGCCTTCACCTACCGCGCCAGCCGCGCAGCCGCGGGCGCGCTGGCGGAAAAAGTCCGGTGCGCTGGCGCTTTGTGCCGACCTGACGGATGAGCGTGCGGTCGGACGTGCGGCGGGGGAGGCGGTAAGCTATTTTGGCGGATTGGATGCGGTGGTGTGCAACGCAGGCGTGGCGGAGCAGAAGCTGTTTCAGGACATTACGGAGCAGGAATGGCAGCATATGCTGGATGTCAACCTGCTGGGCGCGGTGCGGACCATCCGTTCCGCGCTGCCGGGCATGCTACACAGAAAGCAGGGCAGTATTGTGACCGTGTCCTCCGTCTGGGGGCAGGCTGGTGCGTCCTGCGAGAGCCACTATGCGGCGAGCAAGGCGGCGCTGATCGGTCTAACCAGATCGCTCGCGCTGGAACTGGGGCCTTCTGGCATTCGGGTCAATTGTGTCGCGCCCGGTGTGATCGATACGGATATGAATGCGGTGCACAGCGCGGAAACCATGCACGAGCTGGCGGAGCAAACACCGCTGGGGCGCATTGGCACCGCGCGCGAGGTCGCGGAAAGCATCCTGTACCTCTGCTCGGACAAAGCGGCCTTTGTCACCGGACAGGTGCTCGGTGTGACTGGCGGCTTCTGAAAGTATAACAAAAACCCCCTCTGTCATTCGGCAGAGGGGGTTTTTGTTATTCATTTTTAGAACAGCGCGAGAATTTTGGCGATCTCGCCGCGGGTAATCTTGCCCAGAGGTTGCAACGTATTGTCGCTATAGCCGCCGATGATGCCGGCAGCAACGCAGGTTCTGACCTGATCGACCGCCCAGGAGGGGACGGAGGACGCATCCTTATAGGAAAGACTTGCCGCCGCATAGCCGCGCGGCAGGCAGCGTCCGATCACGGTCATGACCTCGGCGCGCGTCATATCCGCGTCCGGAGAGAAATACAGCTTGCCGTTCCGTGTCTCGCCGTTCATGATGCCCGCCTGCGAAACAGCGTAGACCGCGCCGCGCGCCCAATCCGGTATGGAGGCATCGTCGGCAAAGTCGAGCGCGCCGGTATACGAGGTGTCCAGACCGAGCAGGCGCGCCATCGTGACCGCAAATTCCTTGCGCGTCAGATTCCGCTCCGGACGAAAATAGGTTTTCCCGTCGCTGCCGGTTTCGCCCTTCATTATGCCGTTGGTATTCAGCAGGGAAGCGTAGCCGCGCGCCCAGTGGGAAGCGGTATCGGCAAACGCGTTGCTGGCGCTGCCTGCTGTGACGGTTGCGGAAGCACGGGTGCGGTTGCCTGCGTCGTCCGATACGTCGATCGTGACGCAATGCGTACCCGCAGACAGCGCGCCGGTTGTGACGGTCAGGGTGGCGCCGCTCATTTTAGCCGCGCCGTCAACCGCTTTCCCATCCACCTTGACTGTAATGTTGGAAGAACGGGCGGGATATTTGCCATTCTCCATCGTAGCGGTACCGCTGATCGTGGCCGCCGCGCCGGCGTCCACGGTCAGGGCGGTGCTGTTCAGCTTGACCGAGGGGGCGTCCGTATTGGTAACCGCGTGGTCGGCGGAAACGACGACCTGGTCTAGGTAGAGCGCGGAACCCGCAGCCCCGCTGCCGCTGCGTTCAAAGCGGATGCCGGTCAGCTTGGACGCGCCCTCCGGAACGGCGGCGGTAAGCTGCTTCCATGAGGCCGTGGTGGCCGCGGACAGGGCTGTGGTCAGCTCATTGCCCTCGGCGTCAGCAAAGACCGCGGTAAGCGTACCCTGCGTCCCCTCGCCGCGCGCCCACAGCGTCAGGTGCTTCCGGCCGGAAACATCGGCCTGCGGGAGCGAGATCGTCGCGGCCGCGACCTTGGTACCGTCATAGGCGGCCTTGAGCGAGCCTTCGCCGCGCGCGACCGCTGTATATCCGGTCACGCGGGTAAGCGTCATGCCCTCGGTGGCCGTGCAGCCGTCCGTGCCGGCCTCAAAATCTGCAACGGTTTCCGCGTCCTGCGGGTCGCCCATGCCGACATTCACCGTTATGGATTTGCTGGTCGCTCCATACGAACAGGTGAGCGTGCCGCTTGCCATGCTGTCGCCCGCGGTGAACACGCCTTTTTCGTCGATCGAGCCGATGCCGCTGGAAACGCTCCAGCTAAAAGCAGTGTCGATCGAGGCCATCTTCTGGCCAAGGTGGTAGGCGATCCCGTCCACATCGACGCTCTGGCCGGGCTTGACCGAGATTGAGCTGATGTCCTTGCCAGCGCTCTGCAGGCCGATCGAATTGACGTCGCCCGTGATGCAGATATCCATTGAGCCTTCGACCGAACCGTTGGAAGCGGTAATGGTGGCGGTGCCGGTTGCCGTACCGGCAGTGAATGTCTGGTTTTCGACCGTACCCAGATCACCGGATACGGTGTAACTCATGCCGGAGGGGTCCGGCGCAGGGCCGTAGGATGCGTCCGCGCCCTTGACCGAGAACCAGGTGGAAGCACCCGGCAGCACATAGCGGTAGCTTGGCGTGAGGAACGCATAGGCAGTGACGTTGTCAGATGTGACATGGTTGATAAAGAAAATATAGTTGGCGCAGGCGCGCTGGGAACCGTCCGAGGGGCTGGTAATCAGGGAAGCGGTGGATTCGCCGGGCCTGCGCAGCGCCATGGCGGAGGAGCCGCCGCCGTCCAGACAGATGGCGCGGACACAGCCCAGCGATACCAGCTCTTCCCCAAGCTGGGCGGCGGTCAGTCCCACGCTGTGCGAGGGCTGGTTCCCGTCAACCTCGTATAGCACGACCGTACCGTCCGACCGGACGCCGATCGCGCTGCGTGCGCGGTTGGAAGAGCCTCCATCTATCCCCGAGGTGGTGACAGAGCCGTTATCGATCAGCAGCTTGCCGCCGACCGCGTAATCCACATCCGCCCAGTTGGCGTCGTTCGCCGTGACCTTGAGCGTGACTTCCTCGCCGACAGGGAAGTCCACCCAGGAGGGGACGTTCGCACCGTCCGACTTGGTCAGCACCATCTGGTCGTCCGTGATGGTGAGCGGGCTGTTGCCCGTTCCCTTGTTGATGACTTTCATTTTGACCGTGCCGTTTACCGTGACCGGCGTATCATCCACGCGCTCGAGGATGATGTTGGTGCCGTTGGCGGTAAAGTGGGTCGAATCGTCATAGTTGCGGTCGAGCAGGTATGCGCCCGCGGTGGTACGGGTTTTATTGAAATAGGACACAGAAACCGTGCCGCTTGCGCCGGAAACCGTCATACTCATGGTCGGACGGCCCATCACGGCCGAGCCGTCCGCCTTGAAGCCGACCGCATACTGCCATGCGTCGGATGAGATCAGCTCGCCCTCGTCGATCACCAGCCCGATCGGGACGCCGCTGGACATGACGAAAAAGTCGGCGTTCGTGCCGCCAATGACCGATTTCCCTTGGCTCTCCAGATATTTGACCGCGTTTGTGATCGTGGCGCTGCTGCCGTAAAGCTGCTCGTCCGCATACACCATGATCGGCGAGACGCCTGTGTTCGGCCGGTATGTCAGGATATTTGCACGTTGCACGCCGGCGCTGTTTTTGCCCTCCGAGCGGGTATAGGTCAAGCCTTCTCCCACCGGATAGGAATAGGTGAAGCCGTTGCTGAATGCGGCGCCGGCCGCAGCTGTAAAGAGCTGTACTGCGGCAAGGGAAGCCGCCAGCAGGCGGCCGGATACTTTTGCGAAGTGTTTCATGGTCCTCCTCATTTTCTCAGGATAGTGGAAGCCTTGCTGCCGCGCCGCGCCCCCACTTCGCACGCAGCGCCGTCCCGCGCGCCTCTATCCCGCGCGCGGGGCAATGACATTGGTTTTCAGCGGTGCAGCCGCCGAAAACCATAAAAACCCGCGGCATATACGTGGGTTTTTATACCAATACGGAGAAAAGCTTCGTTTCCGGAACTTTTCGAAGCGCGGGACGCATCCGCGCCCGGCACGGTGCGTCCGTTCGACCGGAAGCATGGTTCCGATCGGCTTTTTAGATGCTCTTTACCACTTTTTCCAGCACCTCGGATATCTTGGGACTACGCACCGAGATATCTGCCGCATGGTGGTAGACGGCCTTGCGCGCGTTATACAGGCGGCGCGTTTCGGCCTGCTTGTCAGGGCCGGCAAGCAGCGGGCGGGTGTTGGAATAGGAAAGGTTTTTCAGGATGCGGTAATAGGGAGTGTCCAGATGGATGAGCAGGCCGGTCTCTCGGACTGCTTTCACGTTTTCCGGCCGGAGCACCGCGCCACCACCGAGGGAAAGCACAATCCCTTCCCGCTGGGAAAGCTCCCTGATGTAGGCGCATTCCCGATCGCGGAAATACGCTTCCCCCTGTTCCGCAAAAATGTCGGGAATTTTTTTGCCCTCCCGCGCCTCTAAATACTGATCCGCGTCGATAAATTCCAAACCGGTCAGACGGGCGAGTTTCCGGCCAATGGTGGTCTTGCCGCTGCCCATGAAGCCGCACAGCACGATGTTGCGCTTGCCGTGCTTTTCATGCAGGCGCTTGACCGCCATTTTGCCATAGGTGCGGCGCAGAATGGTTTCGCAGGCCTGCGGCTCGAACCGCACGCCCGACCAGACCGTCTGCGCGTAGGCCGCCTGCATGACCAGCATGAACAGACCGTCGCGCACGCGGGCCTTTTTGGGGTTGGCCAGCCGCATGGTGGCGGTTACAGGTGGGTTGTAAATCGCGTCGAACACATATTCGGCCTTGTGCGGCAGGTAGTGCAGGGGAGCGGCGTTTTCCCTGGGGTACATGCCGACCGGCGTGGAATTCAGGACGATCTGGATATCTCGGGGGATATGCCGGCGGTTATAGACCGCGATGTGTGCGCCGGGCACGGCCGCGCAGAGCTGCTGCCGCAGGGACTCCGCCTTGTCCAGGTTGCGGCCGGTGATGGTCAGGTACGCGCCCTGCGTCACACAGTGGTAGGCCATGACCGAAGCCGCGCCGCCATAGCCCAGCAGCAGGACCTTTTTCCCACGCAGTCTGATCCCATCCCTTGTAAGGGATTCGGCAAAGCCCAGGATATCCGTGTTGTAGCCAACCGCCTTCCCGTCCCGGAATGCCACGGTGTTGACCGAGTGCAGGTTGCGTGCGGCGGTGTCCACCTCGTCCAGCAGGGGGATGACCGCTTTTTTGTGCGGAATGGTGCAGTTGATGCCGCCCAGCCTGCGCTTTGCCAGCTCGAACGCTTCCGGCAGGTCTTCCGGCGGCACGGCGACGCCGATATAATCCGCGTCCTGGCCGGAGGCCGCGAACAGCTGTGCGTGCAGTTCCGGACTCATGGTATGGCCGAGCGGCCAGCCGAACAGCGCGTAGGTCGGCTTTTCCGGCTGGAACACGCGGAACTGTTCCATGGATAGCAGCATGGTATCAGCCCCCCAACCGTTCCAGTGTATGGAAAAAGTCGGGATAGGAGATCGCGACGACCTCCGGCTCGTCGATACGGCATGCGCTGCGCGCGGCGAGCGCCAGCACGGCGAGGCTCATGGCGATGCGGTGGTCCTTGTAGGTTTCAAAGGCGGCGCCGTGCGGACGCTTGCCGCCGCGGATAATCATGCCGTCGTCGGTTTCCTCTGCGTCCACGCCTGCCTTTTTCAGTTCGGTGACCATGGCGGCGATGCGGTTGGATTCCTTTACCTTGAGCTCCTGCGCATCGCGGATGACCGTCTCGCCCTCGGCGTAAGCCGCCGCGACCGCGATGACCGGAAGCTCGTCGATCAGGCGGGGGATGATCGAGCCGCCGATCTCCACACCGCGCAGCATACTATGTTTGACGGTTAAATCGCATACGGGTTCCGCGTCGTCGTGAAAATTCGATATGGAAATATCTGCCCCCATCTCGTGCAGCACGTCCAGAATGCCGGTGCGCGTCGGATTGACGCCAACGTTCCGGATCGTCAGCTCTGAGCCCTCGACGATCGCGCCCGCGACCAGGAAAAACGCCGCGGAAGAAATATCGCCCGGCACACGGATATCCACGGCGTACAGGTCCTCCGGCGGCTCGAGCGTGATAGTGCTGCCGTGTGTTTCGACCTCCACGCCCAAGGCGCGGAACATGCGCTCGGTATGGTCGCGCGAGGGCGCAGGCTCGATAACCGTGGTCTGCCCCTCGGCATAGAGGCCGGCAAGCAGAATGGCGCTTTTAAGCTGCGCGGAAGCGACCGGCAGGCGGTATTCGATGCCGTACAGTTCGCTTGGATACAGGGTGAGCGGGCAGTAATTGTCGTTTTTGCCTTCAATAGACGCGCCCATCTCGCGCAGCGGCTTGATAACGCGGCCCATCGGGCGCTTCTGGATGGAGGCGTCACCGTTTAAGGTGGCGGTGAACGGCTGTCCGGCCAGGATGCCGCACAGCAGACGGGTGGTCGTACCGGAGTTGCCGGTGTACAGCGTCTCCTCCGGCGCGCACAGGCCGTGTAGGCCCACGCCCTCCACGATGACCTCGCTGTCCGTGATCTCGATTTCCACGCCCATTTTGCGGAAGCAGTCGATGGTGGAAAGGCAGTCCTCGCCCATCAGAAAGCCGGTGATGTGGGTCGTGCCATTTGCCAGCGCGCCCAGCATGACCGCGCGGTGCGAAATGGATTTGTCGCCCGGCACGGTAATCTCGCCGCGCAGCGGGCCGCAGGGTTGGATTTGCATTTGTTTTTACTCCTCCGTCGCATCGGACACCTGATAGCTGCCGATGACCTTGATGTAGGGAAGCTCCTCATGGAGCTGGTATAGCAGGGACTGTACAGCATGGTCACGCATATTGCCGGTGAAATCCAGATAGAACACATAGCACCAGGGGCTGTCTTTCAGAGGTCGGGAATAGATGCTGGTCATGTCGATGCCGTAGTGCGCAATCGTATCCAGCACGGTGTTGAGCGAGCCCGCGACATTCGGGATGTGGAACGCGATTTCGATACGGTTGTCCTCCGGCTGGCTGGTAAGCATCCGGCTGACTGCGATAAAGCGCGTTTCGTTGTGCTTGAGGTCGTTGATGCCTTCCTCCAGAATGTGCAGGCCGTACCGCTCGGCCGCTTCGCGTGAGCAGATGGCGGCAAGCCGCCTGTCGCCTTTATCGCGGACATTCTGCGCCGCGATCGCGGTATTGGCCACTTCGATCGCTTCAAGATTATGCGCGGCAATAAACGCGTGGCATTGGGGCAGGGCGTGCGGATGGGAGCATACGCTTTGAATATCCGCAAGCCGCGCGCCCGGCACTGCGGCCAGGCAATGCGAGATTTTCCGGATATACGAGCGGTTGATGCACAGGCCGTATTCCAGGAGCAGGTCGTAAACCTCGCTGACCGTGCCGGCGGTCGTGTTTTCGACTGGAACCACGCCCACATCCGCAGTGCCGTCGCGCACGGAGCGGAACACCTGCTCCCACGTCGGCACGTTGACCGGCTCGCACTGTGGGAACAGCGCGCGCGCCGCCAGCTCCTGGTATGCGCCCGGTACGCCCTGGTAGTAGACGGTTTTCGGGTCGAGCGCGGACCCCGCCGGATGGAACGGGAAACGCGCAGGCTCCTTCCGAAGCTGCTCGCTGTATTGATATTCGCGGCTCGCGCGGATCATGCTTTGCAGTAACGCGGTATATTTGAGCCGGATTTCCCCGTCCATACCCGCAGTGCGCTGTTCAATGATTTCCGCTTCCCGATCAGGCTTATAGACGCTGTCGTTCGTTTCGGCCTTGGCATGCGCCACCTCAAGCGCGAGCGACATGCGCTTGAGAAACAGCGCGCGCATCTGTTCATCCACCTCGTTGATCTCCCTGCGGATTGCGGGTAATTCACGCATAGCCGTTCGCCTCCCGCAGCAGGTCTGCCAGCGCGACGGCGCACGCCGCCTCGACGACGGGCGCGGCGCGCGTGACGATGCAGGGATCGTGCCGCCCATGGATGGAAAGCGGCTCAACCCGGCCGGTCTGAAGATTGAGCGTCTGCTGTAACGAAGAGATGGAAGGGGTCGGCTTGATGCACACGCGGAACACGAGCGGCATGCCGTTGGTGATGCCGCCGTTGACACCGCCGTTGTTATTGGTTTCGGTTTTGACCGTGCCTGCCTCCTGATAGATGGCGTCGTTTGCGTGGGAACCGCGCAGCGCGGCAAAGGCAAAGCCCGCGCCGAACTCCACGCCCTTGACCGCGGGTACGCCGAACAACAGGGAGGACAGGCGGCCCTCCACCGTATCCAGCATGGGGCTGCCAAGTCCGGCGGGCAGGCCGGTGGCCGCGCATTCGATCACGCCGCCTACCGAATCCTGCGCTTCGCGCGCATCCTCGATCGCGGCGAGCATGGCGTCCAGCGCGCGCGGGTTATTGACCGGATAGTCGGCCTCCCGCAGCGCGTCAAGCTGCTCGGGACACACATCCACATCGTCGAACGGCATATCCTGAATCTGCGCGATGGACTGGATATGGGAGCCGACCGTCACGCCCTGCGTTTTCAGCCACAGCTTGCACATCGCACCCGCGAACACAAGCGGCGCGGTCAGCCGGCCGGAAAAATGGCCGCCGCCGCGCGGGTCGTTGCAACCCTGATAGCGCACCATGCCGGTATAGTCCGCGTGGCCCGGGCGGGGCTGCGCGGACAGCGCGGCATAATCGCCCGAGCGCTGGTTGGTATTCTGGATAAGGGCGCAGAGAGGCGTGCCGGTGGTTTTGCCGTTGTAGACGCCGGACTGGATAAGCGGCAGATCGGCCTCCCTGCGCTGGGTGGACTGCTTGTTGCGCCCGGGGGCGCGGCGCTCCATCTCGCGCAGGATAAAGGCTTCGTCATATGCGACGCCAGACGGAAACCCGTCGATCACCACGCCGATGCCGGCCCCGTGCGATTCGCCGAAGAGCGATAGTTTGATGGCGTTTCCCCAAATGGAACCCATTGGGCATTGCCTCCTTACAGTTTGAGAATGTATTTGTGCAGCGTTTCCACGTCGATCGGGGTGATCTCCGCGCGGCCCGCCTCGCGGACCAAGATGAAATTGACCGTCGCGCCGAACTTCTTTTTATCCGACAGCAGGGCGGTGTAAATCGCCTCGCGGTCATAGGTCAGAGCGGTCGGCAGCCCGATGTGCTGCAAAAGCTTTGTGAGCGGCGCGGTCAGGTCCTGATTGCCAAGCAGGGCGCTCAGCCGCATGGCCGCAACCATACCGATGGCGACCGCCCTGCCGTGGGTCAGGTCGGTATAATGCCCGAGCTTCTCCGCCGCGTGGCCGATCGTATGGCCGAAGTTCAGAATCATGCGCAGGCCGGTATCGTGCTCATCGATCGCGACCACGTCGCGCTTGATCTTGACGCATTCGTAGATGATATCCCCGATGCGCGCCTTGTAATCCGGCAAGGCAACCAGGTCCAGAATGCCCTTATTGGCGATATAGCCGTATTTAACCACCTCGGCCATCCCGTCAGCGAAGGTCGCGTCCGGCAGGGTAACAAGCACCGCCGGATCGATCAGAACCAGGCGCGGCTGGTAAAACGCGCCGACCAGGTTTTTACCCTCCGCGAGGTCTACGCCGGTCTTGCCGCCGACCGAGGAATCCACCTGCGCGAGCAGGGTGGTTGGAATCTGGCACAGGGCTAGGCCGCGCAGGAAAGTTGCGGCGGCGAAGCCGGTGATATCGCCCACCACGCCGCCGCCAAGCGCGATAACAAGATCCTTGCGGGTCATGCCGGCGGCGAGCATGTCATGATAGACGGTCTCGACCGTTGCCAGCCGCTTGTACTCCTCGCCCGCGGGGATGACCGTGTGGGAGACCGGAAAGGAAAATTGGCGTTCCAGCGCTTCCAGATACAGCGGCGCGACCGTCGAATCCGTGACGATATGCGCGCGGCTGGGGGAAAAAACATCGAGCATGGCCGCCGCCGCGCGGCCGAGCAGGCCGGTTTCAATATGGATATCGGACACGCCGTTCGTGCCCGTCAGGCTTAGGGTCTGCACTACTGAAGCACTCCTTTGATGATAAACTGCACATTTGTACCGCGCCGTCAGGCGCATTTTTAAGATGGGAAATCGAGCGATGCGGCGCGCGAAGTCGCGCTTTGGACGCGCCCGCGGCAAAACCTCGTCACGTCCCCCTCGCCGGAAACGGCAGCTTCAAGCGAAATCAGATTTCGCGCCCCACTGCCTGCGCCACCGCGCGCAGATTGGTCATGGTTTCGTGGAACGAATCGTAGGTGAGCGACTGCGCGCCGTCTGACAGGGCGTGCGCGGGGTCGTTGTGAACCTCGATCATCAGTCCGTCCGCGCCCGCGGCGATCGCGGCCTTGGCCAGTGGCTCAACCATCCAGTAGATGCCGCCCGCGTGGGACGGATCAACGATGACCGGCAGATGGCTCATGCGCTTGAGTACGGGCACCGCGGAGATATCCAGCGTGTTGCGGGTGTAGGTTTCGTAGGTGCGAATGCCGCGCTCGCACAGGATAACGTTTTCGTTGCCGCCTGCCATGATGTATTCGGCGGACATGAGGAATTCCTCCATCGTATTGGCGAAGCCGCGCTTGAGCAGCACGGGCTTTTTGGTCTGGCCCAGCTCCTTGAGCAGCTCGAAGTTCTGCATATTGCGCGCGCCCACCTGGAAGCAGTCGCATTTATCCAGGAACAGCTCGATATGCGCGGGGTTGGTGATCTCGGTCACGACCGGCAGGCCGGTCGCCTCATGCGCCTTGTGGAGCAGTTCGAGGCCTTCAGCCTTGAGGCCCTGGAACGAATACGGGGAGGAGCGCGGCTTCCACGCGCCGCCGCGCAGCACGGCGGCGCCGTCCGCTTGCACATGGCGCGCCACGTCGATGATCTGCTCCTCGCTTTCGACCGAGCAGGGGCCGGCCATCACGACCAGCTTTTTACCGCCCACGACCACGCCCGGCGCGATCTCGACCTGGGAATTATCCGGATGGAACTTGCGGTTGGCCAGCTTGAATGGCTCCTGCACCTTGATAATGTTTTCCACCTGGGGGTCGCGCAGCAGCGCGTCCTTATCCACCGCGCCCGTGTCGCCGACGAGACCGATGACGATCGTACCCGCGCCGTAGATCGGGTTGGCCTTGACATTCCAACGCTCGATGTGCCTGGAAAGCTCTTCAACGTGTTCGCGGGTCGCACCCTGCTTCATAATGATAATCATGTGTTTTCTCTCCTTGTCATATTGGGGGTGAATTGCGTTTGTCCGGCGGAGAAAAAGCATAAAAAAAGCCTTTCATCCACAAAGAGGGACGAAAGACAAACATTCCGCGGTACCACCCACATTCGGCATGGAAACCATGCCGCACTTTTTCGGATACACAAAATATCCTATCCCTGTAACGGAGGAGTCCGTCGGCGCCTACTGCAAGGTTTTTTTCAGCGCCGCAGCTTAAGAGGGAACTTCATCGTGCCGGCGTCTGCGTCCGTTTCCAGTCATGCCGGACACTCCCTGAAAGCCGCACTTGGAACAACTACTTTCCTCTGTCATCGCTTTGTGCAATATTTGTACTTATTATATTACCGATGCCTCGGGTTGTCAATGCAAAAATTGTTACGGTTTTGTTTCATGAGGAATTGCGGTCAAGGGCGTCGGACAGTCATATTCCGCAGACGGCGCTCATAGAGTAGGACAGGTGATGCAATATGGAAGTGAAACAGGACAAAGCCTACCAGCAGGCGGCTGGATGCCTGCCGCCGCTTCGCGCGGCGCAGCTCGCGGCGCTGGAGGGGCAGGAGGAGGTCGAGGAGCTGCGGTTTCGGGCGGGACGGCCGCCGGCGGTCAAAACGGCCCGCGGCGAGCGGGAGCTGGAGCTTGCCGTCGTTACCGCGCAGGAGCTGCGGGAGATCCTCAGCCGCGCCGCGCGGTATTCGGTACATAGCTATACGGAAAGCTTGAAAAACGGGTTTGTTACGCTTACGGGTGGCCACCGGCTGGGTGTCTGCGGCACCGCAGCGGAGGAAAACGGAAAGGTCGTCGGCATACGCGGGCTGTCCTCCGTCAATCTGCGCATCGCGCGGCAGGCCTGGGGGGTGGATGCCGTGATCGCGCCCTGGGTTGGGGAGGGTGAGCCGCAATCCATGCTGCTGCTGTCGCCACCCGGCTTTGGGAAAACCACGCTGCTGCGGGAATGGGTGCGCGCGGTGTCGGACAAGGGGCATACGGTCGCTGTGGCGGATGAGCGCGGCGAGGTGGCGGCGCTGGCAGACGGCGTGCCGCAGTTCGCGATCGGGCGCTGTACTGATGTGTTGGAAAACTGCTCGAAAAAGCGGGCGGCGCTCATGCTGCTCAAAACCATGTCGCCCGCGCTGCTGGCGTTCGACGAGATCACCGCGCCCGAGGATGTGGAGGCGGTTTCGCTTTGCGCGCACTGCGGCACGGCGGTACTCGCGACCGCGCACGCGGCGGGAACGGACGACCTGCGGCGCAGGCCGCTTTACCGCTCCCTGCTGGAACTGGGCGTTTTCAGGCGGGCGGTCGTGATCGGCCGGAGGGATGGAAAGCGGGAATACCGCATGGAACGATTGGAGGAACGGACATGCTCAAGCTGATAGGTGCGGTGATGATATTCGGCTCCTGCGCGGCGCTCGGATTGTCTGCCCGCCAGGGCCTGCGAAAGCGGGTTGCGGCGGCGGACGCGATGCTGATGGCTCTCTCGCTGATCAGCAGCGAGATATCCTGCCGCCGCGCGCCGCTGCCTGAGATCATCGGGACGCTGGCGGAAAACGAAAACCCGACCGTCCGGCTGGTGTTCGGCGGCCTTCAGCGCCGCTTGCGCGAGCAGAATGGGCTTTCGCTCAGCTATCTGTGGCGCGTCAATCTGCGGGACAACCGCGCGGAGGCTGGACTCGGCGCGCCGGAATGCGATATCCTCTGCGACGCCGCGAACTACCTGGGGCGCTACGACGCCGTCGAACAGGCGGCGGGGCTGGATCAGATTGGCCGGCGCCTGTCCGCCGCGCGCGCGCGGCGGCGGCCGAGGAACTGCAAAGCAAGGGGAATTTGTACCGCACCTGCGGCATCGCGCTCGGGATACTGGTCGTTTTGGTGCTGATCTGACAACGGAGGGAAGTATGGATGTTGATCTGATTTTCCGGATCGCGGCCGTTGGCATCCTGGTGGCTGTCCTTGGACAGCTCCTGACGCGTTCCGGACGGGAGGAGCAGGCGCTGATGACCACGCTCGCAGGGCTGATCGTCGTGCTGATGCTGATTGTGCAGGAGATCAGCCAGCTCTTTTCGATGATGAAAAGCGTGTTCGGCTTTTGAACGGGCTGACCGCGGCCTGCGGGCTGGCGCTGCTGACGCTGGTGCTTTCGCTCGTGCTGAAAAAGGACGCGCCCGCCATTGCCTTCCTGCTGACGCTGACCGCGGGCGTGCTGATCCTGCTGCAGGCGTTCCAGACGATCGGCGGCACGGCGCAGCGCTTTTCCGCGCTGCTGACGCAGGGCGGCATTACGGGCAGCCTGTATCTGCCGGTGTGCAAGGCATTGGGCGTGGCGGTTGTGGTGCGCGTCATGAGCGCGTTGTGCAAGGATGCGGGGCAGTCCGCGCTTGCCGCCAAGCTGGAGATTGCCGGCGCGGTGCTTGCGCTTTCCCTGTGTCTGCCGCTGCTGGAGCAGGTGCTGGGCCTGGTGGCCGACTGGACGGTATGAAAGGAAACGGATGGATGAAAAAACTGGTCGTTGTATGGCTCGTCCTCCTGGCCTGCCTCGTATCCGCCGGAGCGGCGGCATCGGGTGTGGATATCGGGCAGACGGGCGGGGAATCGCTTCTCGGCGCGGTGCCGGAGGAGCGGCGGGGGTATCTGGACGGCATCCAGCCGGAAACCGCCGACGAGCTGGCAGGCTCGCTCGCGCGCCTGCTGGACAACGTATCGGAGGACAGCCGCAGCGCGCTGCAGAACGCGGTACATAGCCTGGCGCGGGTAGCGGTCGTGATCCTGCTCACCGCGATGGCGCGCGGCTTTTCCGCGGCGGCGGGCGGCGAAGCGGACGCATGGATCGATATGGCGGGCGCCCTCGGCTGCGCTGCCGTGTTGCTGCAGGACTTTTCCGGCGTGCTGTCGCTCTGCCGCGATACGCTGGAGCAGATCAGCCTGTTTTCCGGCACGCTGCAGCCGGTGCTGGCGGCCGCGCTGTCGGCCGGCGGCAGCGCCGCGACCGCCACCGTGCTGCAGGTGGCGACGATGGTGGTGTTCGACCTTGTTATCCGCCTGATCCATACGCTGATGGTGCCGGCGGCCTGTGCGTATCTTGCGATCACCGCAGTGGACGCGGCGACCGGCAACGGCATGCTGCGCGGCCTCGCGGACGGGATCAAGAGCCTGACCTCGGGTGCGCTCAAGCTCATTTTGACGCTATTTACCGCATACCTTACCATAGCGGGGAGCGTTTCGGGCAGCGTGGACAGGATGGCGCTGAAAACGGCGAAGTTTGCCGTGTCGGGCGCGGTGCCTGTGGTGGGGGGCGTGATCTCGGACGCGACCGAGACGGTGCTGTCCGGCGCGTCGCTGCTCAAAAATTCGATCGGCGTGTTCGGGATGCTGTGCGTCACGGCTATCTGCCTGGTGCCGTTCCTGCGCGCGGGCGCGAGCTACCTGTGCTATAAGGCGGGGGCGGCCGTGCTGTCGCCGCTGTGCTCGGGCAGCCTGCGGCAGCTTTTGGAGGGGGTAGGCACGGGCTTCGGCCTGCTGCTCGGCATGCTCAGCACCTGCTGCCTGATCTTGTATTTGGAGCTGGTATATGTGGTTGCGATGGTGAAGCCGATATGACCGAATTATTTCAGACAATTTTGATGCGCGTCACACTGGCGGGCGTAGCCTCGGCGGTTGCGCTGCGCATGGTGGGCGGCGGGGCGCTGCGGGAGATCATCAAGGCTGCGGCGGGTCTGCTGATGCTGCTGGCGCTGCTGCAGCCGCTCTCCGGCCTGCGCACCGCCGCGTGGGATGGCTGGGGCGTGCCGTCCCAGGAGGATATCGCTGCAATCCAGGAGCAAAACACCCAGACCACCATGAGTACGGTCGCGGCCAGCATCGCGGAGATGGTGGAGCAGCGCACGCAAAAAGAGGGCTTCGACTGTACGGTCGATGTGACCATGGCAAACGATGAAAACGGGATTTTGCAGGTGGACCGCGTGACCGTATATTACGGCGGGCGGGACGCGGCGCGCCTGGAAGAGTTGCGCGCGATTCTGACCGAGGAGTGCGGGGTGCCGGAGGAAAGGCAGGAGATGATTGCAAGATGAAAAAACCAGAGCTGGCATGGCTGAAAGACCTGGGGGAGAAGCTGCGGCCGCTGGCGCACCGGTATCGGGCGGTCCTGATCGTGCTGCTGGCGGGGATGCTACTGCTTGCCTCCGGTGGGTGGTTCGGCGGGGGGAGGAGCAGGCCGCGGCGCAGACCGGACAGCCGGAGACGGCGGGATTCGACCTGGCCGTGTTTGAGCAGGACCTGAACGAAAAACTTGCGGCGATCGAGGGTGTGGGGCGGGTGGAACTGATGCTGTCGCTCGACCAGACCGAGGAGGCGGTATATGCTGTGAACACCCGCCAGACGAGGAACGGCGACGCAGGACAAAGCTATGAAAGCGATCTGACCGTTGTATCAGACGGAAGCTACGGCGAAAAGCCGGTGACGGTAAAAAGCCTGCTGCCGACGTTCCGTGGCGCGGTCGTCCTGTGCGACGGCGCGGACAACGCGCAGGTGCGCCTTGCAGTGACGCAGGCGGTCGGTACCGTATGCGGCATCGGCTCGGACAAAGTTACGGTTCTGAAAATGGCGGCGGGAACATAAAACATAATAACCATGTACAGGAGGGCGAGCAGTCATGAAAAAAATCAAGAAACGCGGGGCAATATACGGAGTGATCGCGCTGCTGCTTTGCGTTGCGGTCTACCTCAACTGGAGCTACATCGATGCGCCGGAGGACCTGCTGGTCGCGGAACAGACCGATCCGGAGGACGCGGCGGCAAGCGCGCAAGACGCGGCGGACGGGACGGATTACTTCGCGGCCTCGCGTCTGACCCGCGAGCAGGCGAGGGATGAGGCGGTCAGCACGCTCAAGGAGCTGAGCGAGAGCGAGGAAGCCGACCAGACCGCGAAGGACGAGGCGGCGGCACAGATCTCCGCGCTGGCCGAGGACTCCGTGGCCGAGGCGAACATCGAGAGCCTGATCCGCGCGAAAGGGTACGAGGATGCGGTTGTGATGATTGGGGACGACAGCGTAAACGCGGTCGTCGCGCCGCCGGAGGGCGGCCTGCAGGCCGAGGACGTTACGGTCATCAAGGACATCATTATCTCCGAGACCGGCATGTCGGCCGGCCAGATCAAGATTGTCGAGGCGGCCTGATCGGTATTTTCTCTTTCTTTTTTGCCAAAACTGTGTTATAATCCGTAAAAAGGAGAGTGAACAGTATGGCGGATCATAAGGAGTACTGGTCAACCGAGGACGACCAGGGCTGCATTCGTATTTCTGAAGACGTTGTCGCTTCGATCGCCGCGCTTGCCGCCTCGGAAACGGAAGGCGTAAGCGGACTGTATTCCAGCCTGACAAGCGATATCGTCAGCTTTTTGAGCAAGAAAAACATTTCCAAGGGCGTTCGCATCGAGATCGGCGAGGAAGGGACGGTCCGGATCGAGATCGGCTTCCTTGCGCTGTTCGGCCACAACATCTGCGATGTGGCAAAGCAGGTGCAGCAGCACGTCAAAGCTTCGGTGGAATCCATGACCGGCCTCAAAGTTACCGAGGTCAATATCCACGTCGGCGGCGTGACGTTCGCGCCCGCGCCGGCGGCGGAGGAGCCGGCGGCCGGACAGGAGCAGGGCTGAAACGGATAGGGAGAGCGGCATGGCGGCGGCCATGCCGCTTTTGTTTTGCCAAATCCTCCCGCTTTTCATGGAATATCGGCTTGAAATTTTGGCGAAAATAGGATAAAATAGGTCGTATTCAGAAATATAGGAGGAGCTTGCCGCCGTGAGCAGAACAAAAGCGAGAGAGATTGCCCTGCATCTGATTTTTGAGATGGGGTTTCAGCAGTTTGAGGATGAAAATCTGAACAACCGCCTGGACGAGAGCATCATGGCCTCGATCAGCGGGGATATCGCGCTGTATGCGGGCAAGCTGTCCGACCAGCAGACGCAGTACATCCGGTCGGTGGTCAAGGGCGTTGCCGGCAGTCTGGAGGAGCTGGACCGCACGATCGAAGCCTATTCCAAGGGATGGAAGCTGAACCGCCTGTCGCGCATGACCTCAGCGGTGCTGCGCCTGGCGATCTATGAGATGCGCTATGTGGACGATGTACCGGTCGGCGCGGCGATCAACGAGGCGGTCGAGCTGGCGAAGGTGTACGATACGGACGAAGCGGCCGCGTTCGTCAACGGCGTACTCGGCTCGGTGGCGCGCGCGGAGTTTCCGGACAAGCCCGCGGCGCCGGAGACGGCCGATGCCTGAGCGCTTCCTGGGGATCGACACCTCGAATTACCGCACCTCGGCGGCGGTTTATGATGCGTCGTCGGGCGCGTGGCGCAACGAGGGCGGTCTGCTGTCCGTGCCGGAGGGCGCGATCGGCCTGCGTCAGTCGGACGCGCTGTTCCAGCATACCGTGCGTCTGCATGAGAAGATCGGGTCCCTGCCGTCAGGAGAAGTGCGCGCCATCGGCGTGAGCACCCGCCCGCGCGCGGTCGAGGGCTCGTATATGCCCTGCTTTCTGGCGGGGGAGAGCGTCGCGCGCAGCGCGGCGCATTTGCTATCTGTGCCGCTTTTTGCAGTCTCGCATCAGCAGGGGCATATCGCGGCGGCCGCGCTGAGCGCGGGCAGGCTCGACCTGTTGGATGGGAGCCTGCTTGCGTGGCACCTGTCCGGCGGGACGAGCGAGCTGCTGCTGGTGCGGCAGGGGGAGGATGGACTGCCGGGTTGCACCTGCGTCGGCGGCACGACTGACCTTGCCGCTGGCCAGCTCATCGACCGGACCGGCGCGCTGCTCGGCCTGCCATTCCCGTCGGGTGCGGCGCTGGACAAACTGGCGCTGCAGGCGCGGCCGGAAAAGGGTTTTGCGCCAAAGGTGGCGGATAGCCGCTTTTCCCTTTCCGGCATGCAGAACCAGGTGGAAAATAGGCAAAAGGCTGCGGAGCCTGCGCAGCTCGCGCGCTTTGCGCTGGAAACGGTCGCAAACGCGGTCGTCAAAGCGTCCGACCAGGCGGTGCGGCGGTACGGCGGCCCGATTTTGTGCGCGGGCGGCGTGATGGCGAGCGAGGTCATCCGCGCGCGGATGCGGGAGGCGTTCGGGGACGCGGTATATTTCGCTGAGCCGGCATTGTCGGGCGACAACGCGGTCGGCGCGGCCGTACTCGCCTCGCGGCTGTATGAAAGGATGAAAACGTGAGCACCATCTATTCCGTAACCCAACTGAACAACGAGATCAAGGAACTGCTCGACGCGGTACCCGGCTACCGCAGCCTGCTGGTGCAGGGCGAGATCTCCAACTATAAAGCGCATTCCTCCGGCCATCATTACCTGACGCTCAAGGACGAGGGCGCATCCATCAACGCGGTGCTGTTCCGGTCGGACGCGGCGCGGCTCAAGTTCCGCCTGCAGAACGGGATGAAGGTCATTGTGCGGGCGCGTGTCAGCTCGTTCCCGCGCACGGGCGCGGTGCAGCTCTATCTTTCCGAGGTCATACCGGACGGGGCGGGTGCGCTGAATCTGGCCTTTGAGCAGCTGAAAAACAAGCTGTATGCGGAAGGGCTGTTTGACGAGAGCCGTAAAAAGCCCATTCCGTCCTGCCCGCGGCACATTGCGCTGGTTACCTCTCCGACCGGTGCGGCTGTGCGCGATATGATCCGCATTCTGGGACGGCGCTGGCCGCTCGCCAAGGTCACGCTCTATCCCGCGCAGGTGCAGGGGCAGGGCGCGGCGGAAAGCATCGCCCGCGCGCTTGGGCTTGCCAACGCGGTGGGGGAGGCCGACGTTATCCTGTGCGGCCGTGGCGGCGGTTCGATGGAGGATCTGTGGGCGTTTAATGAAGAGGTCGTCGCGCGGGCGATCTTTTCCTCGGAAATACCTGTGATCTCGGCGGTCGGCCACGAGCCGGACGTGACGATCGCGGACTTCGTGGCCGACCTGCGCGCGCCGACGCCATCGGGCGCGGCCGAGCTTGCGGTCCCCGACCGGACAGAGTATGCGCTTTCGGTCCGCGCGCTGCATACGCGGCTGCATACGGCTGCGCATAAGCTGCTGCAGGCAAAGGGGCAGCGCCTGGCGGGGCTGCAGGAGCGGCTCGCGCTGCGCACCCCCGCGCACTATATCGCGGAAAAGCGCCTGCTGCTCGACCAGATGGCCGACCGGCTGGGCGCCGCGCTGCCCGCGCGCCTGGGACGCGAGTCGCAGAAGCTGGCCGTGCTGCGGCAGCGCTTGGCCACGGCGGGACAGGGCGGCCTGCACAGGCGGCGCCTGCGCTTTACGCAAGCTGTGGCGACGCTCGACGCGATCAGCCCGCTGCGCGTGCTGGCGCGCGGCTATGCGGTCGCGACGAAAGGGGCGCGCGGCGCGGTCGTCAGCGACGCGCGCACGCTCAAAGCAGGCGATACGCTGCGTATCCGGTTTGCCAAAGGCGCGGCGGACTGCCGCGTGACCGATATCAGGGAGGAATCATAGCATGGCTGAAAAAACGTTTGAAAACCAGATGGAACGGCTGGAGGAGATCGTCCGCCTGCTGGAAAAGGGCGAGGCGCCGCTGAACGAGAGTATGAAGCTGTTCGAGGAGGGGACGAAGCTGTCCGCCGCGCTGGGCAGGCTGCTGGACAAGGCGGAACAGAAAGTGACCGTGATGCAGGAAACCGCGCAGGGCGAACTGACCGAACAGCCCTTTGACGCGGAGGAGGCGGCAAAATGACGTTTTCCGAACAGATGAAGGCGGATGTCGCGCAGATCGAAGCCGCGCTGGCGCAATACCTTTCCCGCGAAACGGGCGAGGGCTACGACCGTATTTTTGAGGCCGCGAAATATTCGGCGCTGGCGGGCGGCAAGCGCCTGCGGCCGGTGATCGTGCTGGCATTCTGCCGCTTGTGCGGCGGAGAAGCGGACAAGGCGATGCCGTTTGCCTGCGCGCTTGAGATGATCCACACCTATTCGCTCATCCACGACGATCTGCCCTGCATGGATGACGACGACCTGCGCCGCGGGCGTCCGACCTGCCATAAGGCGTTTGACGAGGCAACCGCCGTCCTTGCGGGCGACGGGCTGCTGACCGCTGCGTTTGAAACCGCCGCCGCCGCGAAGGGGCTTGACGCGGAAGCCGTGTTGCGGTGCGTGCGCATTCTGGGACGCGAGGCGGGTATGAATGGCATGATTGCGGGACAGGTGCTCGACCTGGGGGCGGAGCACCGCCGGATATCGCTCGACGCGCTGAACCTGCTGCAAAGCCTCAAGACAGGGTGCCTGCTGCGCGCCGCGTGCGAGCTGGGCTGCACGGCGGCGGGCTGCACCGACGCGCGCACGCTGGAAGCGGCGCGCGAATACGGCGAAAAGCTCGGGCTGGCGTTCCAGATTCAGGACGATATCCTGGATATCGAGGGTGATGCGCGGACGCTCGGTAAAACGACCGGCAAGGACGCGCGGGATGAAAAATCGACCTTTCCCGCTCTGCTTGGGCTGGAGGCGTGCCGCGCGCTCGCGGACCGGCTGACCGGGGAAGCGGTGGCGGCGCTCGACGGGCTTCCGGGGAACGGCTTTTTGACCGAGCTTGCGCGAAGCCTGACGGGCAGGGCAAACTAAATGTGAATTTTTATGCGGTTTTCTTGAATAAGAGCTGTGTATGTGTTAAAATAACAAATAAGTGGCGCAGTATCCTAGTCAGCGCATACGATTCCCAGGACGGGCCTAAAAATCCGTAGAAGGGCATATCGATGAAGTCTCTGGTGTTTGCTTCTTACGCCCAGTTTGGGGTGGATGCTGGAGGTTAAGGCTTGCGGGCGCGCTTCAATGGCATGAAGTACCGACCCTCTCGCCGTGGAGACCTGTATGCGTGGGACACCTATAGCATCGCTTTGATTGATGGATGTTCTACGGTGCAGGATGAAACCTGTATTGCGGTGCGGCGTGACTGTGCGTGTTCTCCCGCCCGCCCCCTTTTGGGGGCGGGAAAATGGGCGGCGCACACAAGCAAAACGCTGTGTGCAGTGTAGCCTGCCTTGCGTGGCCATGGTGGATAGCGTATCCGCCCGCGGTTTCCCGGCCAGGAACGCCGCGGGAATTGACGGTTGAAACCATGTCTGCAAAAGAGGCTAAGAATCGTGTTGCCTGCAGTGGAAATCACCTAGGCTGTTCGCAAAGAGGCAGATCGAGGATTGCAGTGCGGACTCAGTGGCAATTCGGTCCCGGTGATGGCAACATCCCGGCACGGACTTTAATGGGAAACCCCCACGACGGCGACGCGTGGCAGTCCGCGGGGAAAGCCAACCGAACCTCAAGCCGCAAGATTTACTCGATCTGCCGCCACTTTTATCAAACAAGTTGCAAGCCGGAACCGGCTTTTTAATTAAGGAGTAGTGGGATTGGAAGCGTCCGATAAACAGAAGAAAAAAGCGCAGCCGCAGCAGAAGCCGCGGCTGATCAATACGCGCTGGGTGGCGACGATCACCTGCGCCAGCTTCCTGCTGTCCGTGGTGATGTCCTACGTGTCGAACGAAGCGCTCAGCAATGCGAATACGGTTTTGTCGTTTGCTGTGCTGTTTTTGTTCATCGCGCTGGGCATTCTGTTTGATATGATCGGCGTTGCCGCAACCTCGGCGACCGAAAAGGAATTTCATTCCATGGCCGCGCACAAGGTGCGGGGCGCGCGGGAGGCGGTTTGGATGTCGCGCAACGCGGAAAAGGTGTCGAGCATCTGCAACGACGTGGTTGGCGATATCTGCGGCATCATTTCAGGCGCGACCGGCGCGTTGATCGTAGCCAATATCACCGTGGGGATGCATGCGGCAATGGTCGTGGCGGTCTCCCTGCTGGTTACCGGCATGATCTCCGCCATGACGATCGGCGGCAAGGCGGCGGGCAAGGGTGTCGCGATTGCGTTCAGCAGCAAGGTGCTGGCGCTTTGCGGCCGTGTGCTGTCGCTGCTGCCGGTTTCATTCGACAGCAAGAAATCATAAGACCTTCACAATGGGAGAAGGATGGATGAAGCGATACGGAATTTTAGATACCATCACAGGCCCAGCCGATCTGCGCGGGCTTTCCTATGACTCGCTGAGCGTGCTCTGCGCCTCCCTGCGGGAATTCATTGTGGACTCGGTTTCCAAAACGGGCGGGCATCTTGCGTCCAATCTGGGCGTGGTCGAGCTGGCGGTGGCGCTGGAGCGCGAGTTTGATTCCTCGCGCGACCGTATCATCTATGATGTGGGCCACCAGAGCTACGTCCATAAGATACTGACCGGCCGGCGGGACCGTTTTGGTACCCTGCGGCAGTACGGCGGGCTCAGCGGCTTTATGCGGCCGGAGGAAAGCGATACCGACCCCTGTGTGACCGGACACGCCTCCAACTCGGTTTCTGTCGCGCTCGGCATGGCGCACGCGCGCACAATCAGAAACCAGAAGTACCATGTGGTCGCGGTGATCGGCGACGGCGCGATGACCGGCGGTATGGCGTACGAAGCGCTTAACAGCGCCGGAACGTCGGGCGAGCCGCTGCTGGTAGTGCTCAACGATAACAATATGTCCATTGCGCAGAATGTCGGCGGGCTTAGCCGACATTTGTCGCGTCTGCGCGTCAGCCCGCGGTACCTGCACGCCAAGGCCCGTGTGAAAGAACGGCTGGCGCGGATTCCGGGCGGCGCGGCGGTGTCGCGGGCGATTTCGCGCGCGAAGGCGCGCGTCAAACGCTTTGTGCTGCCCACCTCGCTGTTTGAACAGATGGGGTTTACCTATCTCGGTCCGGTGGACGGACACGATCTGAAAAGCGTGTGCGAGCTGCTCGCACAGGCGAAAAAAATGAAAAAACCCGTGCTGCTGCATGTAATGACGCAAAAGGGGCGCGGCTACGCGCCGAGCGAGCAGGAGCCGGAAAAATATCACGGCGTTTCCAGCTTTGACCCGCTGACCGGCCGCTTCGAAGCGGCCGGGGAAATGGATTTTTCCACTTTTTTCGGAAAGGAGCTTTGCTCCTTTGCGGAAAAGGACGGACGCATCTGCGCGATCACGGCGGCAATGCCTTCGGGTACTGGTCTGGGACCATTCGCGTTCCGGTTTCCGACTCGCTTTTTCGACGTCGGCATTGCGGAGGAGCATGCAGCGGCGATGGCGGCCGGCATGTCGGCGCAGGGGCTGCTGCCGGTCGTTGCGATATACTCCACGTTCCTGCAGCGCGCGTATGACCAGTTGATTCACGACGTGGCCATCTCCGGCCTGCATGTGGTGTTCTGTGTGGACCGCGCGGGCATTGTGGGCGCGGATGGCGCGACTCATAACGGCGTGCTGGATGTCGCGTTCCTGCGGGCCATCCCGGGGATGAAGATATTCTGTCCCTCGAATTTCGCCGAGCTGCGCAGCATGCTTTCGGACGCGCTCTACCATGAGGAAGGACCGGTCGCCATCCGCTACCCGCGCGGCGCGGAGGGTGCGTTCCAGAGGGATACGTCGGCGGAGCCGGCGGCGTGCGTGCGCGAGGCGGAGCGGCCGGATGCCGTACTGCTGACCCACGGCATTCTGGTGAACGAGGCGTTGGCGGCGGCGCGGCTGCTGGAGGAACGTGGGCTCCGCACGCAGGTATGGAAGGTCAATCGGATCGACGGGGCGCTCAAGGAGCAGCTTGGCCGCATCTCCGAACAGGCGGACTGGTGCGTCGTGCTGGAGGACGTTGTGCAGAGCGGCGGCCTTGGGGAAACGATGGCGCAGATCCACAGAGGGCGGCTGGATCTGCTCAACACGGGCGACCGCTTTCTGCCGCATGGAAGCGTGTCTGATATTTACCGCGTCTGCGGCATCGACGCGGAGAGCGTGGCGGACTATATAACGGAAAAGCGGAAAGCAGGGGGGAACGGGCTTGGCTAAGAAACGACTGGACGTACTGCTGTTTGAAAAGGGGCTTTTCCCCTCGCGCGAGCGTGCAAAAACGGCGGTCATGGAGGGCATCGTCTATATCGCGGGCCAAAAGGCCGGCAAGGCGGGCGACATGGTGGACGAAAACGCCGTGCTTGAGGTGCGCGGCAATGAGAACGCATTCGTGTCGCGCGGCGGGAAAAAGATTGAAAAGGCACTGGCGCATTTTCAAATCGATCCGGCGGGGCTGACCGTGATGGACGTGGGCGCGTCGACCGGCGGCTTCACCGACTGCTTGCTGCGGCGCGGGGCCGCCAAGGTGTATTCGATCGACGTGGGCTATGGCCAACTGGCTTGGAGCCTGCGGCAGGACCCGCGCGTTAAATGTATGGAGCGGACGAATATTCGATATGTCACGCCGGACATGCTGGAGGAGTCTCCGGCGCTCTGTGTGATCGACGTTTCGTTCATTTCTCTGAAGCTGGTCCTGCCCGTGGTCGCCAGCCTGCTGACAGAGGACGGGCGCGTCGCCTGCCTGATCAAGCCGCAGTTCGAGGCAGGGCGGGGCAAGGTCGGGAAAAAGGGCGTTGTGCGCGAGCCGGAGATCCATCTTGAGGTGCTGGAACGGTTTGTGGAAAACGCGCGCGAAGCGGGCTTTGCGGTGCAGGATGTGACGTTTTCCCCGATCAAGGGGCCGGAAGGGAACATCGAGTTTTTGGGGTATCTGGCGAAGCGGGGTGTGGAAAGCGTACCCGATCTGAAGGAAGTCGTGCGCCAGGCGCATGCGGAATTGGATGGCTGATACGATCATGAAAAGTTTTTTCATCTATCCCAATATGCGCAAGGAGGGGGCGCACGTCCTGCTGCCCAAGGTCTGTGGACAGCTCCGGCGCGACGGCGTCCACCTGATGCTGCCGCTCCAGATGCGGTCGGCGCCACTGGGGCTGGACGATGTGGAATACGTTGAAACGGATGCGGGCGTCCGGCTTGCGGAGCTGGCGGTCGTTCTGGGCGGTGACGGCACCATGCTGCGCTTGGCGCGCGCCGCGGCGCAGCAGGAGCTGCCACTCCTGGGCGTCAACGTCGGCCATATCGGGTTCATGACCGAACTGGAGCCGGACGAGCTGGGCCGGATGGAAAAGCTTTTCACGGGCGAGTATTCGATTGACAGCCGCATGATGCTGCACGCCGTGGTGCGCCGCGGCGGCCGCGCGGTGTATGAGGACGATGCGCTCAACGACATCGTGGTCGCCAAGGGAACCGCGTTTCGGGTGGTTCGGGTGCGCATTGCGGCGGATGAGGAGGACGTTACCGGCTTCAGCGGGGACGGTGTGATCGTGGCTACGCCGACCGGCTCGACCGCGTACGGCCTGTCCGCAGGCGGGCCGGTGATCGAACCGAGCGCGGAGAATATGGCGGTCATTCCGATCTGCGCCCACGCGCTGGCGGCCAAGTCGTTTGTATTCGCGCCCGAACGCCGTATCTCCATCCGCGCAGCATGCGAGGGCGGCAGCGAGGTGTTCCTTTCGGTCGACGGCGGACAGGGCTTCGCCATCCGGCCGGACGATGTGGTGGAGATCACGCGCTCCGCGCTGCGCAGCCGGCTGGTGCGGCTCAAGGGAGACAGCTTTTACAAGATATTGCAGCAAAAACTCTGAATTCTGAAGAGGGAGGCGCGGAGCATGAAGTTTCAAAGACAGGCGAAAATACTTGACCTGATCGACCGGTTCGATATTGAGACGCAGGAGGAGCTGACCGACCACTTGCGCGCATTGGGTTACAGCACGACACAGGCCACCGTGTCCCGCGATATCAAGGAGTTGCGTCTGATCAAGACCCTGTCCGCGGAAACGGGGAAATACAAGTATTCGGCCGCGGCCGCCGGCGCGGCGGACAGCTTTACAACCCGGCTACGCAACATTTTCCGCGAATGTGTGACCGAGATCAACGCGGCGCAGAATATGGTGGTTATTAAGACGCTGCCCGGCCTGGGGCAGGCGGCAGCCATGGCGATCGACGCGATGCGCGCCTCGGATGTGATCGGCACGCTCGGCGGCGACGACACGGTGTTCGTTGTCATGCGCGACAACGACAGCGCCGACCGGTTCTGCCGGCAGGCGCATGACATCCTGAAGTGACGGAGGGAAGCGGCGATGCTGCAGTTGCTCCACATTGAGAATATAGCGGTTATCGAGCAGGCGGATATTGAGCTGGAGGACGGGCTGACCGTGCTGTCCGGCGAGACTGGCGCGGGCAAGTCGATCGTGATCGATTCGATCGGCGCGGTGCTCGGCCGGCGCGTCAGCCGCGACCTGGTGCGCACCGGTGCGCAGAAGGGCTTTGTCAGCGCCGTGTTTACCGGCCTGTCGCCGGCGCTGCACGGACTGCTGGACGAGCTTGCCCTGACCGGCGAGGAGCCGGATACGCTGCATATCCAGCGCCAGTTGACAGCGGACGGGAAAAGCACCTGCAGGGTGAACATGAAGCCGGTCGCGGCTGCGGTGCTGCGCCAGCTCGCGCCGTACCTGATCGATATTCACGGGCAGAACGACGGCCAGAAGCTGCTGGACGAGCAGTATCACATCGATTATCTGGACGGGTATGCGGGGAACGGCGCCCTGCTGGATCAATACCGCCCGCGGTATCAGGCGCTGCTTGCGCTGCGGCGCGAGATCACTGCGTTGGAGACCGGCGAGCAGGAGCGCCTGCAGCGCATCGATATGCTCACGTTCCACAAGGAGGAAATCGAGCAGGCCGCGCTCCGGCCGGACGAGGAGGAGACGCTCGCGCAGCGCAAGGCGTATTTCGACCATGCGGGGAAAATTGCGGGCGCGCTGGAGCAGGCGCGGCGCGCCCTGAACGGAGATGACGACGCCGGCGGCGCGTGCGCGCTGCTCGACCAGGCGGCGGGGGCGCTTGCCGGCCTGCGCGAGGTGTCGGGGGCGTTCGACGGGCTGGCCGAACAGGCGGAGGAGGTGCGGCTGCTCGCGGCGGACCTGCGCGACAGCGTTTCCGGACGAAGCGATACCCTTGATTTTTCACCGACGGAACGGGAATGGGTGGAGCAGCGGCTCGACCTGATCTATCGCCTGAAACAGAAATACGGCGGTACGGTTGCTGAGGTGCTGGCATACCGCGACCGGATTGCGGTGGAGCTGGAAACGTTGCAGGATTCGGACAACCGGCGCGAGGGGCTGCGCGCGCAGTACAAGGAAGAACTGGCGGAAGCAAAGGCGCTCGCCGCCCGGCTGGGCGAGGCGCGCCGCGCCGCAGCAAAGCGGCTGGAGGCGGAGATCGTCCGCGAGCTGGCGGCGCTCGATATGGAAAAGGTGAGGCTGCGCATCGCGGTGCATACGGGAGCCAAGCTCTCCGCGCACGGGTTCGACACGGTGACGTTTGAGATATCGGTCAACCCCGGCGAGCCGGAAAAGCCGCTGTCCAAGGTCGCGTCGGGCGGCGAACTGAGCCGGATTATGCTGGCGCTCAAAAACGTCTTGACGGCGGGTGAGGATGTTGGTATGCTGATTTTTGACGAGATCGATACCGGCGTTTCAGGCCATGCGGCGCAGCAGATCGCGTACAAGCTGTCCGATATCGGGCGGCAGAAGCAGACGCTTTGCGTTACCCACCTGCCGCAGATCGCGGCGATGGGGGATCATCACCTGCTGATTTCCAAATCCGTGCGTGGGGAAAGAAGCTATACCGATGTGCAGCCCATGGATGAACCGTCGCGCGCCCGTGAGATCGCGCGCATGCTGTCGGGCGAAACCATCACAGAGCTGTCGCTGCAGAACGCGAGGGAGCTTTTGCAGAAAGCGGCGGAATATCAGAGAGGATAGAAATTGCAGTGGTCATTATTCATGAGAACCTGAAGGAGCGCGCGCCCTGACAAACGGCAGATGTTGCGCGGTGATATTATCTCAGAAAGGACGAAAAACATCCATGACTTTATATGAAGAGCTCAAGGCGCGCGGCCTCATCGCCCAGGTGACCAATGAGGAAGAGATCAGTAAAATGATCAACGAGGGCAAGGCGACGTTTTACATCGGCTTCGACCCTACGGCGGACAGCCTGCACGTCGGGCATTTTATGGCGCTGTGTCTGATGAAGCGTCTGCAGATGGCTGGCAACAAGCCGATCGCACTGGTCGGCGGCGGCACAGGTTATATCGGCGACCCCTCCGGCCGCTCGGACATGCGCTCGATGATGACACCTGAAACCATCCAGCACAACTGCGACTGCTTCAAAAAGCAGATGGAGCGTTTTATCGAATTCGGCGAGGGCAAGGCGCAGATGGTCAACAACGCGGACTGGCTGCTCGGCCTGAACTATATCGATCTGCTGCGCGAGGTTGGCGCATGCTTTTCGGTCAACAATATGCTGCGTGCGGAGTGCTACAAGCAGCGCATGGAAAAAGGGCTCAGTTTCCTTGAATTCAACTATATGATTATGCAGTCCTACGACTTTTACTATCTGTTCCAGCACTACGGCTGCAACATGCAGTTCGGCGGCAACGATCAGTGGTCGAACATGCTGGGCGGCACCGAGCTGATCCGCCGAAAGCTGGGCAAGGATGCGCATGCCATGACGATTACGCTGCTCCTCAATTCCGAGGGCAAGAAAATGGGCAAGACCGCGTCCGGCGCGGTATGGCTCGACCCCAATAAGACCTCTCCCTACGACTTTTTCCAGTACTGGCGCAACGTGGACGATGCGGATGTACTCAAGTGCATTCGTATGCTGACGTTCCTGCCTATGGATCAGATCGAGGAGATGGACCGCTGGGAGGGCGCGCAGCTCAACAGGGCGAAAGAGATCCTTGCGTATGAGTTGACCGAGCTGGTGCATGGCAAGGAAGAGGCCGACAAGGCGATGGAAGCAGCAAAAAGCATTTTTGTCGGCGGCGGCACGAGTGAAAATATGCCGACCACCGTGCTGACGGATAGGGACTTTGAGAACGGCCGGATCGGCGTGCTGACGCTGCTCGTCAAGTGTGGCCTTGCAGGCTCGAATGGAGAGGCGCGCAAGCTCGTGCAGGGCGGCGGCGTGTCGGTGAACGGTGAAAAGGTCGAGGATTTCAGGCAGATGCTCGAAAAAAGTGCCTTTGAACAGGAGTGCATTATCAAAAAGGGTAAAAAAACGTTCCATAAAGTCACGCTTTAAGAGAAAAGTTTGCGTGCAAAATGTGGAAAGCCCTTGACAACAGGATGGAAATTTGATATTCTATTTTGGCAAGGTTTAGCGCCTTGCCAAAATATCCGGGTGTAGCGCAGTTGGTAGCGTGCTTGACTGGGGGTCAAGAGGCCGCAGGTTCAAGTCCTGTCACTCGGACCATTTAAGACCGCTGATTTGTAAGAATTGGCGGTCTTTTTATAACTTTTTGCGGATTTTTGCTTTTTGCAAAAACGGTGTTGGTGTTTATTTGGTGTTTATGGGTTAAAAATCAGGCGTTCCCGTTGATGGGAGCGCCCTTTTTCTATGCCCGTTTTTTCGAGCGGGTCAGCACACTTTGCAGCGCTTCCGCCGCTGCTGCTTCCGCTGATTTGATACTGTGAGAGTAAATGTTCATTGTGGTAGATGTTTGCGAGTGTCCAAGGTGTGCCGACACAGTACGGACGTTTGTACCTGCCGCAATCAGTAGGGTTGCATTTGTATGTCTCAAGCTATGGATTGAGACGGGCGGCAAATCGCTCCGATCAATAAAGTCGTGGAACCACCCTGTTACTGTGGCTGGATGTAGCGGCTTCCCGTTCCATGTAGTAAATAAGCGTGGATGATCGCCCCACTCTTCTGCCCATTGGTCGCCAATACGGAGACGTTCACGGCCTTGCCACGCCTTATATTGCCTGAGCATTACCAAAGCATCCGGCGTAAGTTTGAGAACGCGCTTAGAACTGTTATTCTTTGTATCGTCCATGAACACACCTTTTTCCGGCAAATATAAGGAACTGCGCTGCACATCGAGTAAACCTCGTTCAAGGTCAATATCTCCCCATTCCAGCCCGCACAATTCACCGCGCCGCAGGCCGGTATGCAGAAGCAGGGTTATCATGGTGCGGTATGTTATCGGCTCGTTATCGAGTAGATCAAGAAGGCGTTGCGCTTGAATCTCGTCAAGGTAGGCAGCTTCTTTGCGCTCGATCTTGGGCGGGTCTACACGCGCGCATGGGTTATCATAGATGATTTGCCACTTAACCGCCGTTGACATCATGGAGGACAGCATTTTGTGATAGTGCGCGACCGTGTTACCGGTCAATTGCTTGTCGCCGTTGACCGGCTCAAAGATGGATTGCGCACAGTTTAAAGCTGCATCTATTTTCTGTGCGGTCTCTGCTTTGACCTTTTGACCGCGGTTTAATGCGTAAAGCGTGCGCACACCTATGCCCGCCTTTTCTGCTAACTGTACAGCGGTGATATGCTCTTTCTGCAAGAATGTTTTGAAATCCAATTTGCAGCGATATAGCGTATCCTCGCGTATTCCGCTTTCTGCAAGGTTGTCATAGAACGCCATAAAGTGATGCGGCCGCAGTTTGTCCATGCGGATATGACCGATTGCAGGCAGCACCCGCTTGATAAAGTGTCGGTATCCGGCGACCGTGGTAGGCCTAAGCTGCTTCTCCGCATAGTCCCCGAACCACTTTTCCGCAAAGTCAGCAAACTTAATATTCCCGTCCAAGACTTGACCAGTACGGCACTTTTCTTCAAATAGAACTGCCTGCCGGTCGAGTTCTTTTTTTATCTGCCGTGCTGTCATGCCCTGCTCGGGTGCCCATGTCATCGTGCGGCGTATCTGCTTGCCGTTCAGATTGTAGCCGCAGGATACAACGATTTTATAGGTGTTGCCGCGTTGTTGGATAGTAGCCATTTAATCACCATCATCATAAAAAAGAGCTTGTAAAGCCATTGTCAGAAGAATTTTCAAATTGTTGTGGAAATTTAAAATCGATCAAAAATATATTTGAAAATTCTTGCTTAAATTCTTCATTAGATTTTATTTCTGCCTCAAGGGCTGACGCTAACATACTGTTCAACAGATCACGGCCAGCGCGTGGCAGTTTATTTAGTGCATTTGAAAGAAATTGATTTTCCTCCGACGAATTTGCATTTTGTTCTGTGTCAAATGTAACTTCGCCAGTCTTATCAATTACGCCTAATATATGCGGAAACTCAGTTCGCTTTTTATCGACGACCTTTAGTGTGAAAGCGACAAGATGCTTTCCATCGCCTTCCCACGGTAGTTTCAGAGAAATTGAACAGCTATCGACAGAAAAATCAATGGGTACAACGGTGAATAGGTCACTCATGCTTACAGAAAGGTAAATGCATAACGAATTTGCAGTGTCAAATTGAACACCCTTTCCTGAATTGTAGTAAAGCGCGGTCAAAGTGGTTCGCGAAACACCGGTATCCGCAGAAACTTTGGAAATTTTTAGTTTTCGCTCAGCAAGCAGGATAGCCAAATTGCAAATAATCATATTTTCCCTCCTCAAAAAAATTGTACAATACTCTGTTCATTATGTCAATAAGGCTTGACAATAATCGAATGGATTATTATAATTAAATGAACAAACATCTGAACATTTTATATGGAGGTATAGACAATGAACGTGATTGTAAAAAACCGATTCGCTGCGTTGTTAGGTGAACGTCGCCTTAAAATCAGCGATATTTCTCGCGCTACTGGCATTTCCCGAACAACACTAACCAATCTATACTACGGGAAAGGCGCATCTATCTCGTTTCGAGTGTTGGTTGCGTTATGTGAATATTTAGATTGCTCAGTTGGTGATATTATCGATATACAACACAAGGAGGCGATCTAATGCCCGCACGCATGAGATTTCCCGCACAGGCTTTGGAGGAATTGCGCAAAGCTGATCCTGAAACGCAGGTCAGCTTAAAGCTAATACGCCGCCTGATACATACCGGCGCTGTGCCGTCCGTTCCAGTCGGTAACGGAAACCGCCGTCTGGTCAATCTGGATGCGCTTATTAACTACTTGGAGAGGCCGCCAGAGGGCAAGCCCGAACAGGCGCAGGGCATCCGGCGCATCAACGAAAGGCGGGTGGTGTAATTTGAAGATTACAGACTATCTTCCTACGGGCAAGGAGAACGCCATCCCCAGCAAGACGCTTGCTGAAATACTCGGCTTTGACACTGTGCGCGAGCTTCAAAAAGCGATCGAGCGGGAGCGGCAGGCAGGCGCGGTTATCCTATCCACCTGTACAGAGGGCGGCGGCTATTTTTTGCCCGCCAACGAGACAGAGATCAGGGAGTTTATCCGCACCTTGTCGAACCGTGCCAAGAATACCCGCCGCTCTATGGAAAGCGCACTGGATGCACTGGACGGAATGACCGGACAAATGCGGCTGTAAGGCGGTGAGCGCACTTGTCAGACTACTACACAATTATTCCTGCGCAGGTGCGCACGGATAGCAGCCTATCACTACTGGCACGGCTGCTTTATGGCGACATAGCAGCACTCGCAAGCGATTCTGGTGAATGTTGGGCGAGTAACACATTTTTCGCAAACGAATATCGGAAAGACCGGACGCGAGTTATAGCGGCTATCAAAGAACTGATTTCGGCTGGGTATGTGCGAACGGAGTACCGCAAACCGGGGAATAATGGACGAGTTTTGATACCCTGTTGCGAAAACGCTACCACCAGTTGTGAAAATGCAACGGGCAGTAGTGAAAACGCAACAGACCCGTTGCAAAAACACAACGGGACCCGTCGTGAAAACGCGACACATAATAATAAAAAGACTAATAAGAATGAATACACATGCGCATTTGCGCAATTTTGGAAAGCGTACCCCAAGAAGCAGGATAAGGCCAAGGCACAAAAAGCATTTGACAAGCTCAGGCCAGACCAAGCCCTGCTTGACCAAATTCTTGCAGCGTTGGAGTGGCAAACGAGGTCGGCAGACTGGGCGAAGGACGGCGGTCAGTTTATCCCGTTTGCCAGTACATACCTGAACGGCCGCAGGTGGGAGGACGAGCCGCCAGCTAACACTACGGCGACAAGGCCGAGTGTGCCGAAGCTGAAAACATTCATTGACGAGAATGGGAACGAGGTGGCGCAGTTTTGCTGAACGATAATTTTCTAACCGCCGAAAACGCGGTGATCGGGGCTTGTCTGGTTGACCCTGCCCTGTGGCGGGTGGTGCTGGACAAGCTGCACAGGGATGATCTGTATTCTGATTTCAACCGCGAAGCCTATGACATAGCGCGGCGGTTTGATCTGGACGGCAAGGAACCGCCTAACGCAGTAGAGATTGCAGACGCGGGCGTAGATCGTACCGCCTTGTTTGGCTGCATGGAAGTCGCATGCGCAGAGCGCGATTTAGACCGTTCTATCGAGCTTGTCAAGAAAGCAGCGCGCCGCCGCGAGCTGGCAACTATCGGCAAACTGCTGGAGGACGGCGCACTGAACGGCGATGAACCCGAAACGCTGATCGCGGAAACCGAAAAGCGGATCGCTGCGCTGGACGAGCGGGACAGCGGACAGCTTTTGACCGGACTTGATATTGCATCAGCTTTTTACGATTTCCGAGATCAGATAAGCGGGAAGATCGTCAAAACCGGCTTGCAGTCGATTGACGACACGTTAGGCGGCGGTATGCTTCCGAGCGGGTTTTATATATTGGCGGCGCGCCCTGGCTGTGGTAAGACGGCTTTAGCTTTGCAGATCGCGGGCAATGTTGCGGAGCACGGCGGCGCAGTGCTGTTCGTGTCATTGGAAATGGATGTTTCCCAGCTTCAAGCACGGCGGTTATCAAGCCGAACGGGAATATCCGCGACCCGACTGCTGTTGGACGAAAATCTATCTGCCGAGGAATGGCAGCGCGTACAGGCCGCAAACGTTGGACTGTCACGCCTGCCGCTGTATGCCAATGGCAAAGAGGGGTGTTCCGTGCTTGATGTGCGGTCTATGGCGCGCAAGGTCAAAGGGCTGTCGTTGGTCGTGGTCGATTATCTCGGCCTGCTGCGGCCTGAACGAAGCCGGTCAAGCCGGTACGAGGAAATCACCGCCATCTCGAACAGTCTGAAAACCCTTGCCCGTTCGCTCAAAGTACCGGTCCTATGCCTTGCGCAACTCAATCGCGCCAGCGAACAGCGAGCAGACAAAAAGCCGGGGCTTGCCGACCTGCGGGACAGCGGCGCGATAGAGCAGGATGCGGACGCGGTCTTGCTGATGCACCGGCCGGATATGTACGGCAAGGAAAGCGAACGCGGCGATCTGGTCTTTGTTTCAACACAGATCGCGAAAAACCGGCACGCGGGGACAGCGGCCTTTGAACTGGGCTTCAACCTACAGACAGGACGATTTATCCCAGTGAAAGGAGGGTATCAAGAATGACCTTTGAGGAATTGAAAAAGCGCGCCTACCACGATCACCCCATACCTGACGGCCTGAACAAGACCGAGCGCCTGCAATACATCGCCGCCCGCCGTATCTATGCAGGGTACAAGTCCGGCGAAATCGACAGGACGGAAGCCGAGCCGATGCTGGGCAAGGTGCAGGAATACCCGCGCCTGATGGCGGCAGAAAAGCGGGCGTTGCTGCGGTACTTGTTCGCCCTGCTTTGCGAGGATGCTGGATGCGGTATGCAAAGCGCGCTGGATGATTCTAAATTCGTTGCGAGGGTATACAGCTCAGAGAACTTGAAGGGATCGCTGGCCTGATCTGTTCGACTTAGTACAGATTACGCGCGCGAAATATCACAAAAAGTCACGAAATCTCACACATAAAAAAAGGAGCGATAGCAATGTTTTATCTAAAGCACAAAGGAGAAAAAACTGGACATCGGCGATGATAATGTTTTCACCACTTGCCCAATATGCGGCAAGGAGCATGCCGTTGACCTGCATGAGCTTTTAGCTGGCGGTGAAGCTGACTTGTTCGGTACGGCTGTTTACTGCCCAGCTTGTGCAGAACGGCGGTTTCGGGACAGGAAAACAGCACAGAGTAGCAAACAGGAAATGGCGCGCCCGACCGGCCGTGTGCTCCCGTTCCGCTGATCGTGTGGACATTACACGCGCGCGAAATTTTGCAAAAAGCCGCGCGATCTCGCACATAAAAAAGCGGCAAGTCCCTGCACGGCCTGCCGCTCTCCCGCTCGATCTTGCTTTGTGGTCTTATTCTACCACGAGCGGGAGGTCATGCGCAATGACAAATGAAGAACTGGCCGCGCGTGCCAAGACAGGCGACAGGGACGCGCTGGCGCAGCTATGGGAGCAGAATCGCGGGGTGCTCGCATCCATATTCCGCGAACTGGCACGCAAGGCAGGCGCGAGGATGGCTGCTATGGGCGTAACATGGGAGGACGTGGAACAATCCTTCTTCCTTGCGGTCGCGCTCGCTGTGCGGCTGTACGAGCCGGAACGGGGCGTTCTGTTCGCGTCGTTTCTCAAGTATCCGGTCAGGCAGGTTTTCTTTGATATGGTCGGCTGGCGCACGGAGCGGCAGAAGCACGACCCGCTCGGGAAAAGCGTCAGCCTTGACGAGCCTGTACGCGGCGAGGATGGAAGCGAGACTGCCCGCGGCGAGCTTGTACCAGACCCAACGGACGCTTACGAGGATGCAGAGGAGCAGTTTTATATCGAGCAGCTTCACGCCGCTTTGGACAAGTGCCTTGATGCGCTCGAACAGGAACAGGCCGCAGCGATCCGGTATCGCTATTATGACGGACTGACACTGGCAGAAGCAGGGGACAGACTGGGATGTAATGCCGAGTATGCCCGCAAGCTGGAATACAAGGGCCTGCGCAGGCTGAGAAGCCCACAGAACATCCGCAGGCTGGAACAGTACAGGGAGCAGATCGTCAGCGAGGGCGCTTATCACGGTACGGGCTGGGCAGCGTGGAACAGCGGCGGCAGCGTCGAAGAGAGGACAACCATTCGCCTTGAAGGAAAGGGGCTGCTGTGAGGTATCCGGAGATTTTGGAGGCCCTAAAAAGACTTGGGGAAACTTGTGTTATCGCAGGGAGTTGTGATAGCGCGAACACCCCCGTCGAAAAAACACCCCAGGTTCCACCGCCTGAACTCGGCACGGGGGGCAGGACAAAAGAGATATTTACGCGCGCACGGGAAAAGTAAATGAGATTGCTTTTGACCACAAGCGGGTGGAAAGAAAGGATATTCGTGCTGCTTGTGAAAACTTGAGTTTTTAACAGCCTGCTAAAACTGCATAAAATGTGAGAAAGTGAAACCATAAAAATGCCCCCCTCCCTTGTGTGTGGCCGTTTGGGTTTTGATCGGTCGGCTGGGTAACTCTTTCCAACTCTATGGGAAATTACAGGGAAGGGGAGTATGCCGAGCCTTGAAAAGTGTCAAATGCTCTTCGTAGCCGCTGTCGCTTTGAGTGTCAGGATAAAAGAATATTTCATGCACACATGAGAAAAGGAACCTTACCCGTGCGGGTTTGGCTCCTTCTCCATCGGCACAATCATCCGGTATGCGTGTCCGTAGGCTTCGGCCGCGGCGCTGCACCGGTCAAAATGAGCGCTGTTTTGGGTGCGCTCTGCCTCGGCTAATAGCGCGTCCCGCCTGTTCTTGAGCGTTTCTGTGATATGTAGCAATCGTGGCGCTGTGACCTGTGCGGCCTCTATTGCCGCGTCGTGTAATGCGACTGCCCACGCAAAGCCGCCTGCGAAAGCTGCTTCCTGTATCTCGACTGCGGCGGCGTTTGCCATGTCGGTCAGGGTGGTATCATCGCCCAGAAGGTCATGCAGATGCCTTTCGGCTTCGCCTTCGACGGGGTATAGCTCTGATTGTGTCCACAACTCGTATTGTTCCTGTATCCGTTCATTCATCGGTGTGTACCTCCTGTTATAGTCCCAGTACAAGCGCCAGTATCGGGGCGTTGACAACGAACGCGAGCAGGCAGAAGCACGCT
Source organism: Intestinibacillus sp. NTUH-41-i26 (assembly GCF_032769475.1). Classification (GTDB taxonomy): domain Bacteria; phylum Bacillota; class Clostridia; order Oscillospirales; family Butyricicoccaceae; genus Agathobaculum; species Agathobaculum ammoniilyticum. The sequence continues at coordinate 1,904,360 of NZ_CP136477.1, read as the reverse complement.
ATGCTTTTTATGATCTGCACAGTATTCCCGCCTTTGCTGCATGGCTTGCCTCCTGTTCAATCACAGCGCAAAATCCAAGGCCGGAAATAAACGCATGCCGTTCCAGTGCGCCAGCATAATCCCCAATCAGACTTTCAGCCTGATTATACAAATCGGAGGGGAGCCGCTTCGCAAGGCATCCAAACAGCGCGTCAGTAGCCCTCTGCACCGACGGTACGGGCTGCTTGTCTATGCTTGACCATAAAAGGTATAATTCATCTGTTAACACTGTTTTCACGCTCCCTTGGTAAAGTTATTTCAACCATCTTACTTATTTTGTTTCGATTTGAACGTGGATTGTGATATTTTCCTCGCATGTACCGTACATTGCTGCAATAATCTGTTTGAGCAGCAATGAGTTATGCCGGGCATTGCCGATAAACTCGGTGATCGTCTGATCTTTCTCCACTTAGCTCTCACTCCTTTCTGAAAGCGATACAATCCTATGGTGGTTATTCTTGCAGGCTCCTTACCTTGCTTTGGTCGGCGGTGGTAAGGGGCTTTTCTCATGCGAGTACAAACCGCCTTGTCTCAGCCGAGCGGGTGAACCGTTCGTAAAGGTCGGGCATGGCGACCTTAAAAGCCTTGCTGTCAAACCGTGCGGACTGTACTGGCTTCCATGTGGCTTTCCAGTCGTCACCGGTCAGCATGTCCACGCCCTGGGCGGTCATTTCCCGCTTGATCGTGTCGGTGATGGCCTCGATCTCGGCGGCGATCTCCTCCGACATGCGGCGCAGCTCGCGCAGGTCTTTGACCTTGCTGTTTAACTCGGTTTTGTCCATCGTGATTCCTCCTTTGGCTTTCGCCCAAAATTGGCGCTGTGTGTGCTTTGGTGGCTTTGACGTGGTCTTTTGTATCTATGCCTTGAAAATGGCATACAGCGCATTCTCGCGCCCGCCCGCGTCATCTTCGTGTCTATTGCCGTCTGTCGGCTCACAGGGATATGGTCGCGGGCTTCAAGGGTTTTCGTTCCCTTTGGGCTGCTGCCCGTTTCGGTGGGCTGTTCCGGCGGTCGTTATCGGAGCAAACTGCGTGCGGCAGGTAATGGGCTGCCTGCAACCTGTCTCAGGGAGTTGTGCCAGCCGCCCGCTTGCGTGTCTATTGCTCTCGCTCACAGGTACGCGGTATGGCTCTTGGTCGGGTGGTCTTGCCCTCGGCGATCTTCCCTTGACTTTGTGGTGGTGCGTGGTATAATGGAACCAACAAGGCGGCTACCCCGCTGCAACGGGTCGGCTTCCTCATAATCTCGAGAACTTGTAAGGAAAGCCGCTCTTTTGCTAAGGGCGGTTATTTCTTTTTAAGGACGAGAACCGTTAAAAAGATGATGTACAATGCAAGTACGATCTCCACGGTATCACCTCCCACGGAGGAACAACCGTGCCGCCTGTTGGCTCCCAGCTCGGGAGTTTTTGTTTTCTCCTTTGCTGTGATTATATTATAATATATGGACGACAATATATCAATGGACATATCAAACAATATTGACGACAATATATTGTTTATATTTTATATGGACGACAATAGATAATTGTGCTATAATTATGGCATAATGGAGGAGGTGCGTTTTTATATGTCGACCAGCAAAGCACAACAGAAGGCTACTGCAAAGTATGTTAAGCAAAACTATGACCGCATAGAAGTAAAAGTCCCCAAAGGCCGTAAAACCGAGTTGCAAGCCCATGCAGCGAAGCGAGGGGAAAGCGTGAACGGATTTATCAACCGTGCCATAGATGAGCAGGTCAAGCGGGATAATACCCACGAGGAGGAGTAGCCAATGCCGTTACCGCAGGAAAAGCATTATACCTATGCGGATTATCTGACATGGGAAAGCAACGAAAAGTATGAACTGTTCGATGGGGTGCCGGTCATGCAGGCGCGTCCGAGCATCCAGCACCAGAATATAGAGGGCGCGCTATTGCAGCAGCTTAGGAACCTCCTTGACGGCAAGCCTTGTCAGGCCTTTGCGGAGATCGAGGTATTGTTTCCCGACTATGCGCAGCAGAAAGCGGAGGACGTGCCAAACATCTATGTGCCGGATATCGTGGTAGTGTGCGAGCCGGAAAAACTGACAGAGCAATATTGCATCGGCGCACCGACCCTCGTTATGGAGATTCTTTCGCCATCCACGGCGAAGGCTGACCGGCTCGTTAAACTGAACAAGTACCAGCAAGCGGGCGTGCCGGAATACTGGATCGTATCGCCGCAGGAACGGAATGTGACGGTGTTTGCCTTGGAAAACGGCGTATACCGCACAGCAGCAGTCTATACCAGTGAGGACACCGCGGCGCGCATACTTTCTCTGGATGGGTGTGTGTTGGATTTGTCCAAGGTATTGTGAGATATGACCCTCGCGTCAGTATGAGACGGTACTGTACGGAGCAAGGATAAAGCCTTTTCAAGATAGCTTAACGACAAAACGTCAATGAGTGATCGGCTCAATTTTGAGCGGATTAGGGGGTGTCGCACAACACGACACCTTTCTCCTGCATGTGGGGATGTCGCCAGTTATGGCGGTATCTTGCTTAGACAAAATCCTATTTTGCCGGTCGAGCGGGCGCGTTCTGAGGGCAAAAGAAAACCGCCCTGCTGGACGGCTTGACAATCCCGCTCGGGGCGGGTATACTGAGTATAGAAAAGGGCGCTACCGGTAGACGGTTAGCCCCTATGCTTTGGTTGAGAAGTAACCGCATTCATTTGGACGTGATGGCGGTTACTTCTTTTTTATTGCGATTATGTACCCTGTAGCAACGATCAAAAGCAAGATCATAGCTTGATAGTCCATGCGCAAGCCCCCTTTCAGGGGCAAGACTTAACCGCCTACCGCTGGCTCGGTAGCGCCTGTACAAAGTATAACAGAAATCGACAGCACGCACAAGGGCGTATTCCCCCGAAATATCGGGGCAAGGCTGCAATACGGACGGTTGCTTTTTGTGGTGTTTGCTTGGTGTTTATTTGGTGTTTATGCACCTGAAAACAGCGGTTGTTAAGTGGTCGCAAAAGTATGTGATACATGACATAAAACGCTATATCTTGTGTTTTAATTGCATATATAGACGCAACCGAACACAAAATAAGTCGACTGGGGGTCAAGAGGCCGCAGGTTCAAGTCCTGTCACTCGGACCAGCAAAGAAACCTGTTTTTGATTTAGGTCAAAAGCAGGTTTCTTGCTATTTCAGGGGCGTTGCTTTTCCAGAAACAGTAAAATCAGAGAATTATATCAGGTTTTGTGGCCCTTTCACAAGTTTATAATCCACATATCCTTGACTTCTCCATGATGCCTTAGAGAAAACTTCCATATAAGTGACATTAAAAATTCAGAGAGGAGCATCTTCGTCATGGGCGTCCCATACGGATATTATCTCGCGCCAAACGGTCATGTGGCCATCGATCAGGAAAAAGCAAATATCGTGAGAATGATTTATCAGCAATACCTCTCCGGCATGAGCCTGGGCGGGATTGCTGATTTTCTGTTCGAGAGCAACATTCCATCCCCTAAAGGCAGGGAACGCTGGACACAGCCAGTTCTCAGCAATCTGCTTTCCAATCAGAAGTACATCGGCTCCATTGTCAGCTTTGACGATTTCTTTTTAGTGCAGGGAGAGAAAAGCAGGCGGAGCAATATAGATGAGGACACCCATCAGAGAAAGGCCACCCGGTACAACTCGCAGAGTGTACTGAGCGGCCTTTTGGTTTGCGCGGAATGTGGCCATAATTACCGCCGCATTACCCGGCCATCCGGCGAGATCGTCTGGCGTTGTGCCAGCCGGGTGGAGCATGGAAAAAAGTTCTGCCAGCATTCGCCCTCCATACCGGAGGACAGGATCAAGGAAGTCTTTTGTGAGAAGTTAGGCCTGAGCACATTTGACGGGGACAAGATCAAAAGCAAGGTCGATGTCATCTTGGTCCAGTCTGATGGCAGTTTACAGATTGAGCTGCAATGTGCGGAATATTTGGAGATGCTCCCGAATTAAGTCTATCCTTGTAGCAGGCTGTCTGGTATAATATCCCTATCAGCACTTCTGCGTGAGGAGGAGATTATAATGTCAACAACAATTGACAGCATGACAGGGATAAATATAAAATCTCCGTTTTTTGATACGACTGCCTTACTTAATCTGTTCCCTACTCATCGAGCACCAAAAAAGAACCGAGTCGCGTTGGTGTATGGAGCTAACGGGAGTGGTAAGAGTACGATTGCGCAGGGATTTAGAGAATACGCAATGTCAACAACACCCAAAACAGTAGATTTGATTCCTGTAGTTGAAACAGATATCATTAAAATGTCTCCAGGATTGAAAGCCGAGAAATTCTTTGTTTTTGACGAAACATATATTTCCCAAAATATAAGAGTACAGGAAAGCGGCTTGGGGACAATCGTTCTTTTTGGTAAACAAGTTGAACTTGAAAAGCAGTTAGAGGAGCTGGAGAAACAGATTGCTCAAGTTCAAACTGACATCGATTCCAAAAGCGAGTTTATCCAACAGTATAAATCAGCAACTAATGTTGTGGCCCCAGAATACTGGCAAAGTTTAATCATTAAGAAATTACAGGCCGCTGGCGGGTGGGCTGAAACGAGTGGAATCCGTATAAAAAAGAACCACATTAAAACACGTGTAACAGAGATAGAAGTAGACAGGCTTGGTAAGTTAAAACCTCGTATGGATGAGGCAACAACGCGTGCAACGCTTGATGAATTGTTGGTTGTCTTTGATAGTACTGATGCTTCTGCATTACCTATTAGTCCACAGATTCGGGCTATCGAGCCTCCGGAAAAGATAGTAGAATCTGCAAAAATACTTTTAGCAAAAATGCCACAAAAACCAACATTGACTTCGCGTGAGCAGGAGTTACTCCAGTCGATGGGCATTGATGTGCTTTCAACTGCAAAGGGGTTCTTATCGGTAAGATCGCACAAGATTTGCCCAACCTGTTTACAGCCAATATCGGAGGAACATCGGGTAGAATCGTTACAGCGAATTGAGAATATCTTGAACCGCGAAGTAGAGGAATACCGCAACGAGCTAAAAAAATTAATATTGTCCGAAATCCAAGCAGACTTTTATCAGGACTATAGTGTCTTGGATTCCGAACTCTTTGGGAATTTAATTTTACAAATATCCTCTGTTAATAGCGCAATTGGAAATCACAATAAAGTTGTCCAGGCAAAAATTTCTGATCCCCTTTCTCTGGCACAGTATGATACCTTCACAGATTTGATAACCGCGTATAAACAGCTGAATGATATTTTAGTAAAGTTAGAAGATAAAAGATTGTCCTATAATCAAATTATTACAAATAGGCAGACTACAGAGAAAGACCTTTTGAAATTTAATGATGAGATTGCCCATTATACAATTGACTCTGAATATCAATCGTTGATATCACAGAGAACAGCAAAGCAAACCGCAGAGAAAGAGTTGGCCAAGTCACTTCAAGCTAAAAATAACCTTTTAGATAAGCGTCAACTTTTAGATGCACAACGAAAGAATCTTCAAATCGCTGTCGAGCAGATTAACAAATCACTTTCTTATATCTTCTATAGTGATACCAGACTCCAATTGTATCTTGGAAACGACCAAATGTACCACTTGAAAGTGAGTGGGAAGGATGTTTCTCCGAATAAAATATCATGTGGGGAACGAAATGCTTTGGCCTTAAGTTATTTTTTTGCTGAAATTGCAAAAGAAACAGAATTTCAAAAACTATACTATGATGAAATGTTCCTGGTTATTGATGATCCTGTTTCAAGTTTTGATGTTGAAAATCGAGTAGGAATTCTATCATTTTTAAGATATAAGCTAAATCAGATTCTTACATCATGTGCAACAACAAAAGTTCTAATGATGACGCATGATGTGAGTGTGATGTTTGATTTGCAGAAAGCCCTGGACGAAATTTCTTCGAATTGTGCTGGAATAGGGAAGAACTCTGAGTACTGTTCATTCCAACTTCTAAATAAGACAATAACCCCGTTTATGGCAAATTCTCACAATGAATACACGCAGCTAATGCGCTGTGTGTATGAATATGGTTGTAATCCTGATTTTGCGGCGGAACTAACCATCGGTAACACAACAAGACGAGTCTTAGAAGCGTTTGCAACATTCACATTTAAAGAAGGTGTCGAGAAAGTCAGCCTGAATCCACGGGTGCTCACGCTAATTCCTGATCAGAATAAAAGAGCATATTTCCAGAATTCCATGTATCGCTTGGTTTTGAATACTGAAAGCCATTCTAAGGAAAACGTACAAGGAGCACCAGAGATGAGTTTCTTCAGTCATCTTACCACGACAGAGAAACAACACACAGCCAGAGACGTCTTATGTTTTATGTATTGTGTTAACCCAGCACATGTATTGTCTCATTTGCCAGATGCCCAGAAAGAATTGGATGATTGGATGACAAATGTGAAATAGAGTGGAACCTTTAACAAAATATCGATTTTAACCGTCCTTTCCATATTTTGATTATCCGAACGGCAGTATTCGAGTGGATACTGCCGTTCGGATTTTTATTCTATCGAGAATATATGGCAGGTGAGAGCAGGGACAATATCCCTTCCCTTGTGTTTTTCTATTGTTCGATATAATGGGATGCAGGATGGGATTAGAGTGATTAGACAAATGCAGGAACGGGGAGGCGTGCAGCCCTGTGGAAATAAAGCAGTTGATTTTTTTGATTGCTATTGCAGTTGTTGACAAACTACTCGAAAAGAAATCCCCTCAATTTTATAAACGAATGGAATCGCCCTGTCTAATAGCAGCAAGTGGACTCGTGGTAATCTATTGTGTTTCCCTGCTTTGCGTTATTAATACACATACAAACGAAATGTCTGGCAGAGATAGAGCCTTTACTGTAATTTTTTTGTATCCATTATTGCCATCTGTATAGTTGGCATGGCGTTTCGGCGGAAGGACTGGATTAAAAAACGGAAAAACAACTAATGGCATTAAGCCCTCATTGGTGTGAGGCGACAGAAGAATTGTTTTAATCACTCCTGGCCATGCTTGCTTTTATTGTTTAATTTTTCTCTGCACTTTCCACTCGGCAAATTCCTGACATCCGTCCTTTTGCTTGAAAAACATCTGTATTTGCCGAAACAGGACACGGGTTCAAATTTTGATTTTGACACTTCGGCGCGGGGCATTGCCCCTGCGCTGAAATAGGGATATAATAATAAAGAAAATATTTCGTGACCGAGGGAAACCATAATGTATGTTGCAGACCTTCATATCCATTCACGTTTTTCGCGCGCAACCAGTCGGGATTGCGATGCGCCGCATCTGGACTGGTGGGCCAGACGCAAGGGCATTCGGCTGGTCGGCACGGGTGACTTTACCCATCCAGCATGGCGGTCTGAGCTGAAAGAGCAGCTTGTGCCTGCGGGCGACGGTGTGTATACCCTGCGGGAAGCGCTGCGCCTGCCGGACAGCATGCAGGGAGAGACGCCGTATTTTGTCGTGACCGGCGAGATCAGCTCGATCTACAAGCGGGGCGGCCGGACGAGGAAGGTACATAATGTGATTCTGCTGCCAAGCCTGGAAGCGGCGGACGAGCTTGCCGCCCGCCTGGAGGCGATTGGCAACATTCGCTCGGACGGACGCCCGATCTTGGGGCTGGACAGCCGCGACCTGCTGGAGCTGACGCTGGAAGCCTGCCCTGACGCGGAGTTTATTCCAGCGCATATCTGGACGCCGCATTTTTCCATGTTCGGCGCTTTCTCCGGCTTTGACACGATAGAGGAATGCTTTGCGGATCTGACGCCGCATATCCATGCGGTCGAAACCGGCCTTTCATCCGATCCGCCGATGAATTGGCGCGTTTCCCAGTTGGACGGGCTGACGCTTGTTTCCCATTCGGACGCGCATTCCCCCTCCAAGCTGGGGCGCGAAGCCAATCTGCTGGAAACCGCGCTTTCGTATTCCGCGCTGACGCATGCAATCCGGACGGGCGAGGGGTTCCTGGGGACCGTGGAATTTTTTCCGGAGGAAGGGAAATACCATCTGGACGGACACCGGAACTGCGGCGTGTGCCTGACGCCTGCGGAAACCGCGGCGCGGGAGGGGCTTTGTCCGGTATGCGGGAAAAAGCTGACGATCGGCGTAGAGCATCGGGTGGAGGAGCTGGCCGATCGGCCGGAGGGCTTCCGGCCGGAAAACGCCAAGCCGTTTGAGAGCCTGGCACCGCTGCCCGAAGTCATTGCAGCCTCGACGGGCGCTTCCGCTGCCGGTAAAAAGGTCATGGAGCAGTATGAACGCCTGCTGCACGAGCTGGGGCCGGAATTCCATATTCTGCGGCAGTCGCCGATCGAAGAGATCGAGCGGCTGGCGGGACCTTGCGTGGCGGAGGGTGTCCGGCGCCTACGCAAGGGGCAGGTTGAGCGGCGCCCCGGCTTTGACGGGGAATACGGCACGATTTCCCTGCTCACTCCGGCGGAGATCGAGCAGTACAGCGGGCAGATGTCCCTGTTCGGCGCCGAACCGGTAAAGCGCAAACGCGGCGCGCGCAAAATACCGCTAAAACAGGCGGGAACGCCTCCGGACGCGCTGCCGGAGTCCAATCCCGAGACGCTCAATCCGGAGCAGCGGGAAGCGGTGGAGACAGACCGGCCTGTTGTGGCGGTCATCGCCGGCCCGGGAACGGGAAAGACCAAGACGCTGGTCGCGCGCATCGCATGGCTGGTGGAGGAGCGCGGCGTCAAACCGGATGAGATCACGGCGGTAACCTTTACGAACCAGGCTGCTGCTGAAATGCGTCAGCGCCTGGAAAAGCGGCTGGGCGGCAAGCGTGCGGTTCAGCGCATGACGATCGGCACGTTTCACTCGATCTGCCTGCGCCTTCTGGGGGAGGTTCGCCTGCTGGGACAGAGCGAGGCGCTGACCATTGCTGCGGAAACGCTGCGGACCTGCGGGCGGAAAGGCGGCGCGTGGGAGTTGCTGCAGGGTGTTTCCCGTCTCAAAAACGGTATAGCGGCGGACGCTGCCGGCATTGATCGGGAGCTGGCAGAGGCCTATAACGAACGACTGCGCGCGCTGGGCGTGCTGGATTTTGACGATCTGCTGGCCGAGGCGCTGCGGCTGGATACGGCTGGCCGAAAATGCTTCCGTTATTTGCTGGTGGACGAGTTTCAGGATATCAATGACGTGCAGTACGAGTTGGTGCGCGCATGGAGCAGAGGCGGCGCGGGACTGTTCGTCATCGGGGATCCCGACCAGTCGATCTATGGGTTCCGCGGCGCAGGCGGGCGCTGCTTCGGACGCTTACAGGAGGAGCGGCCGGATACACGAGTGATCCGGCTCAAGCGCAATTATCGCTCCACGCCGGAGATCCTACAGGCCGCGCTGCCGGTGATTGACCGGAATCCAGGCGGCCCGCGCGTGCTGGAGCCGAGCCGTCCGGCAGGGGGTGCGGTGCGGCTGGTCACGGCGGCGGACGACTTTGCGGAGGCCGTGTTCGTCGCCAAGGAAGTAGGGCGCATTGCCGGAGGCGTGGATATGCTGGAAGCACAAAAGCATGGGCAGGAGCGCGCCGTCCGTGCGTTTTCTGATATTGCGGTGCTTTGCCGCACCCACCGTCAGCTCGAGCTGGTGGAAAAGTGCCTACGGCACGACGACATCCCCTGCGTCATCAGCGGGCGCGAGGACTTTTTAGACGCGGACGAGGTGCGCGGGGTACTGTCCTTTTTCCGTTTCCTGCGTGTGCCGGAAGATCAAACCGCGTTGGAAACAGCGCTCCGGTTGGTATGGGACTGCCCGGCGGATCTGGTGCAGAAAGCGCGTCAGGCTTGTGCGGAACAGGGGGGCTTCCAACCTGAGGTGTGGGAACCGGTCGTGCGGGGATACGGCTTTCTGGAGGCGTGGCTGGAGCGGGCAGCCGAGTGGCAGCCGCTTGTGGACAGGGAAAAACCGCGCGCACTGGTCGAACGATGGGAGCAGGCCTATGGCAGCTCGCCCGCGCTGGAACGCCTGCGCAACACGGCTGTTTTTTACGAGGATTTCGACAGCCTCTGGTATGCGCTGACGATGGGGCAGGAGGCGGATCTAAACCGCGCCGCGGGAAAAGGCTGGGAGTCCGGCGCGGTGCGTCTGATGACGCTGCACGGCTCCAAGGGGCTGGAGTTTCCGGCGGTCATTCTGGCGGGAGTAACGTCCGGCATGCTGCCGCTGGTGTCGCAAAAGCATCCGACCGATACCGAGGAGGAACGGCGGCTGTTCTATGTGGGTATGACGCGGGCGCGGGAGGAGCTGATCCTCACAACGACAAAAGAAGCTTCTCCATTCCTGTGCGATCTGCCGGAGGCAGTACAGCGGGAAAGCACGGGACGGCGCCGGCAGACGGAGGAGCAAATCAGCTTCTTTTAAGAGCCTGAGCTTGACGGCACGAGGGCTCCGGATGCGAAACAGCCCCTCTTGCTTACTCCGGCATGGCATGACTGCGGTCATCCCGCTTTGCGCCGGGGATAAAACCAAATCCGGCCGTCAGCGGCGGGCGCGTACCGGCTTGGGGTATGCGCCCGCTGTTTTTGGACAAAACGGGGCGCAGAAAAGAGACAAAATGATTAGACATTTAACCGGCGATATGATATACTATCTTTGTAAACGTATTCGGGAAAAGGGCAGTTAGCAGGGAAGAATAAATTGATATTAAATATCAATTAAAAAAATATATTTATTTCTATAAAAACCTATTGACTTTTTTGCTGAACAATACTATACTAAAGGTGTTCCAAATAGAGAAAGGGAGGAACGATTTGAGAATCACACATGAAGCGGACTATGCGATTCGTGTGACCTACTGTCTGGCGCTGGCAGGGGGGAAGCAATGCGCAAAGGACATTTCTGAAACCACAGGGGTAACGCTTCGGTTTGCGCTGAAGATTCTGCGCAAGCTGACGCAGTCCGGCATTACAAAATCCTATAAAGGCGTCGCCGGCGGGTATGAGCTCAATCGAAGCCCTTCCGAGATCAGTCTGGGCGAAATCATTGAATGCATCGACGGGCCGATTGCAATCAATCACTGCCTTGCCAATGAATTCCAGTGTACGCGCGTGGGCTGCCGGAAAGAATGCGATTTTCATCATGTGTTTGGCGAAATCAACAAATCCCTGCGGGAGCAGTTGTTTTCCATTACCATGGAGCGGTTCCTTCCACCCGTGAAAAAGTAAAAAATATTTTTTAGGAGGAAAAAAATCATGAAAAAGTTTGTTTGTTCCGTATGCGGTTATGTTCATGAGGGCGAGGCGGCTCCGGCCGAGTGTCCGATCTGCCATGCTCCGGCTGAGAAGTTCAAGGAGCAGTCCGGCGAGAAGACTTGGGCGGCCGAGCATGTGGTAGGCGTGGCGCAGGGCGCACCGGAAGACATCATGAAGGATCTGCGCGCGAACTTCGAGGGCGAGTGCTCCGAGGTCGGCATGTACCTGGCGATGGCTCGTGTTGCGCACCGTGAAGGCTATCCGGAAATCGGCCTGTACTGGGAGAAGGCGGCTTACGAGGAAGCCGAGCACGCCGCCAAGTTCGCCGAGCTGTTGGGCGAGGTCGTGACCGACTCCACCAAGAAGAACCTTGAGATGCGTGTTGACGCGGAGAACGGAGCAACCGCCGGCAAGTTCGATCTGGCAAAGCGTGCTAAGGCGCTCAACCTTGACGCCATCCACGATACTGTACATGAAATGGCCCGCGACGAGGCCCGCCACGGCAAGGCTTTCGAGGGTCTGCTGGCTCGTTACTTCGGCTAAGCCTGTTTGTTGAGAAATGGAAAGAGGACGGATTGATTCCGTCCTCTTTTTCTTACGATGTTGGTCATAGTCGATGGGCTTCCACTCGCTGCTCCGAACGCCGGCAAAGGTGCATTTCTTTCAGATCGATAAGAGCAGGGAACCGACCGATACGATCAAAGCAGTCAGCAGCCCGGCAATACCGATCGCAAGCCCGCTCATTGCGCCCTCGGTTTCCCCCAGCTCGATAGCGCGCGAGGTGCCGACCGCATGCGCGGCGGTGCCGATGGAAAGCCCCATCTGCACCTCGTTGCGCACGCCGATGCACTTGAGGAACACCGGCAGCAGCATCGCGCCAACAATGCCGGTGAACACCACCGCGATCGTGGTGACCGGCGCAAGCCCGCCCAGCATTTCAGAAAGGGAAACTGCGATAGGCGTGGTCACGGATTTGGGGATGAGCGAGCGCATGGTCGTGTCCGAAAGACCGAACAGGCGGGAAAAAAGAATCACGCTTGCAATGGAAACCACGGAGCCGACGAGCGCGCCGGCAAGGATGGGAAACAGGTTTTGCCGGAGCACGTCCAGCTTGCGGTAGATCGGTACGGCAAGGGCAACAGTAGCGGGGGTCAGGAAAAAAGAGATAAGCCGGCCGGACTGGTTATAAGTCTCGTAGCTGGTGCCAGTACACACCAGCAGCAAGCCAACCAGAACGGAAGCAATCAGCAACGGATTGAAGAGCGCGGAGCCGGTCCGGCGCTGTACCTTTTGTCCGAACGCATAGCATGCGATCGAAACGCATATCCAAAACGGTGCGCTGGAGAGCAGAGCGGTCATGGGCGGACGCCTCCCCTGTCTTTTTTACGCTGCAGTCGCAGCGCGATATGCACGGTGAATGCGGTAGCGGCCGCGGTGCAGAAGGTGGTCAAAACGCATACCGCCAGAAGAGCGAACACCTCGCTTTTGATCTCTGCAAAAATCTCAAGCACGCCCAGACAGGCGGGCAGAAAGAAAAACGCCATGTTGTGCAGTAGAAAGTCGGCCGTATCCTCGATATGGCCAAGCCTGACCGGACCGTATGCGAGCAGAAGCAGCAGCAGCGTCAGGCCGAGTACATTGCCGGGCAGCCGGCCGCGCAGGAGAATGGAAAAGGCGTCGCCTGCGACAGCGCACGCAAGCAGAACGCCCAATTGCTTCATATATTTCAAGTGGCATCTTCTTCTTTCCTGGTTTCATAATTGGCGGTCATGGCGGAGAGCAAGGTCTGGTAGATTGCTTCGGCGTTGGATTTGAATGTGCGCTCGAGCAGCGCGGCCTGCGCGCGGTTGACAACATCCATCTCGATCGCAAACACCTGATCCATCTCCATGCGGACCGTCAGGTCGTGCTCCGAGCGTTCGCTCACACGAGTGCGGATCGCCGCGTCCCGTCGGATCTGCCGCACGACACGGAGCGCGGAGCGCTGCGCCGCCTCACGGACTGGATACGGGAGCTGCTTTTCAAAAATGCGGGTCGTCTCGCGCCCTTTTTCCGTGATGCGGTACAGCGTTTCGACGCTGTCCGCGACCTCTTCGATATGTCCGGTCGGGAGCATTTCGTAAAAGGCCTCGCTGAGCTCGAAATAGCCGAACCCCTCGTCGCACCAGGTCGTCAGATCAACGATGGCGTTGAAGGAAACCGGAAAGGGAAGCAAATCCATCGCAAAAAGAACGAGGAATTTGATATCCTCTTTGGAGTGGATAAAGCCATAGCGAACCATACAGCGCAGACCTCCTCTTTCAAAAAATCGCTCCTTTAGTATATCCTAAAACGCCCGAAAAAGCAACCGGTCCGGCCGGGCAATTATTTGCCGCCCAGCGGAGGGTCGGTGGCAGCACGTCCGCTTTTGCCGAAAAAACGCACAAATGAAAGGCGAACGGATGTACGATTTTTGGAAGCGGAAATGGGAAAAAGCTGTTGAAGAACAGAGAGCAGCGCGGTATAATAAAGTGTCAGATTTTTATGAAACCGAGGGGAAACCGCATGTCGGAAGTTGTTTTGCGCGTTGCGGGCGAGGCGGATGCGCCGGCCATGCTCGCGCTGTATGCGCCCTATGTCATCCAGACCACGGTGTCGAGCGAATACACGCCGCCATCGCTGGAGGAATTCGTGGGCAGGATGCGCACCTATATGGCAAGGCTGCCGTGGCTGGTCTGTCTGGTTGATGGCGAGGTGGCCGGTTACGGCTATGCTTCGCCGCACCGCACGCGCGCGGCCTATCAGTGGTCGGTGGAGACGTCGATCTATGTTGCGGAGGAATGGCACCGCCATGGGATCGCCGGGGCAATCTACGCCGCCCTGTTTGAACTGCTCACCATGCAGGGATACTATAACATCTATGTCGGCATCACCTCACCGAACGAACGTTCCATGAAATTCCACAAGTCCATGGGCTTTATCATTTCGGGCGCGTACCAAGAGAGCATGTACAAATTCGGCCAGTGGCGCGACGTGCTGTGGATGGGCAAAAGCCTGCGCCCGCATGAGGGGGAACCGCAGCCCGCCGTACCGTTTCCGGAGATACAGGACAGTCCGCTGGTGGACCGCGTGCTGCGGCAGGCTGAGCAGCGGATCCACCTGTGAAGCTGCGGGACGGGGAAAAAGGAGGCCGCCATGGAACCCAATCTGCATGAAAACCACCGCCAGCGCGTATGGGAAAAATTCCGCCGGTTTGGTCTGCAGGTGTTTGCCGACCATGAGGTGCTGGAATTACTGTTGTTTTTCGCGATCCGGCGCGGCGATACCAACCCGACCGCGCACGCGTTGCTCAAGCGTTTTGGCTCGCTGCACGCGGTGCTGGAGGCACCACCGGAAGAGCTTCAGAAGGTGAAGGGCGTCGGGCCGCATACCGCGTCGCTGATCAAGGTGGCTTTCGCGCTGGTCGGCCGGTATCAGGCCGATGTGGCGAAAATGGAGGCGAATGGGGACAAGCTTAACAGCAGCGAACGGATCGGCGCGTTTTTCGTGCCGCAGTTTATGGGGGAGAGCGAGGAGGTTCTGATCGCCGCCTATGTCGACGGTGCCGGCAGGGTGATCAAATGCGAGGAAGCCGGCCGCGGCGGGCGCGCGCAGGTCCGCGTGGACTGCGGCAAGATATGCCGCAACGCGCTGCTGAGCGAGGCGGCCGGCGTGGCGATTGCCCATAACCATCCGAATGGGAGAGCGCTCCCGTCGCACGAGGATATCGAGGTGACGCGCATGCTGGAACGCTACCTGAATGATATGGACATCGAGTTGCTCGACCACTGTATTGTCGCGCGGGGAAAGTATTACTCCATGCGGAAGCAGCTGCTGATCGGGCAGGAAAGGAGATAGGGAATGCCGGATTTTCAAATCGTAAGCCCTTACAAAATGGCGGGCGACCAGCCGGAGGCGGTCGCCAAGCTGGTTGAGGGCATCCAGAACGGCCTGACCGAGCAGACCCTGATGGGCGTGACCGGCTCGGGCAAGACCTTCACCATGGCCAATATTATCGAGCAGACCCAGCGGCCGACGCTGGTGCTCGCGCACAATAAGACGCTGGCCGCGCAACTCTGCACCGAGCTGCGGGAGTTCTTCCCGCACAACGCGGTCGAGTATTTCGTGTCCTATTACGACTATTACCAGCCCGAGGCCTATATCGCTTCGACCGACACTTATATCGAAAAGGACTCGGCCATCAACGACGAGATCGACCGCCTGCGCCACTCGGCTACCTCGGCGCTTTCCGAGCGGCGGGACGTGATCATCGTCTCCTCTGTGTCCTGCATCTATTCGCTGGGCGACCCAATCGACTACAAGAAGATGGTCGTTTCCCTGCGTCCAGGTACGGAGATCAGCCGCGAGCAGCTTATTCACCGTCTGATCGACATCCAGTACGAGCGCAACGACATCGCGTTCGAGCGCAACCGCTTCCGCGTACGCGGGGACACGGTCGAGGTCTGGCCGGTCTATTCGGACGAGGACGTGGTGCGCATCGAGTTCTTCGGGGACGAGATCGACCGCATCAGCCGCATCAACCCGTTGACCGGCGTGGTGCTGGGCGAGCTGGGACACACCGCGATCTTCCCCGCGAGCCATTACGTCACGCCCAAGGACAAGCTGCAGGCCGCGATTCGAGATCTGGAGGACGAGCTGGAGGCCCGCGTCAAATTCTTTGAGCAAAACGGCAAGTTGATAGAGGCGCAACGCATCGCGCAGCGCACGCGGTACGATATTGAAATGCTGCAGGAGATCGGCTTTTGCAGCGGCATCGAGAACTACTCGCGCGTGCTCTCGCGCCGCGCGCCGGGTTCGGCGCCGTTTACGCTGATCGACTATTTCCCCAGGGACTTCCTGCTGATTGTGGACGAGAGCCACGTCACCCTGCCGCAGGTGCGCGCCATGTACCACGGTGACCGCGCGCGCAAGGAGAGTCTGGTCGAGAACGGCTTCCGCCTGCCCTCGGCCTACGATAACCGCCCGCTGAACTTCGATGAGTTCAACGAGCGCCTTAACCAGATCGTATATGTGTCCGCGACGCCGGCGGAGTATGAGTTGTCCCGCTCCGGACAGGTGGTTGAGCAGGTCATCCGCCCGACCGGCCTGCTCGATCCAGAGGTGGTCGTGCGTCCGGTCGAGGGGCAGATCGACGACCTGATCGGCGAGATCAACGCGCGTACCGCCAAGGACGAGCGCATTCTGGTGACGACGCTGACTAAAAAGATGGCCGAGGATCTGACCGCCTATCTGGAAAACGCGGGCATCAAGGTGCGCTACATGCACCACGATATCAAGACCATCGAGCGGCAGGAGCTGGTGCGCGACCTGCGCCTGGGCGTGTTCGACGTGCTGGTGGGCATCAACCTGCTGCGCGAGGGTCTGGATATCCCCGAGGTGTCGCTGGTGGCGATATTGGACGCGGATAAGGAGGGCTTTCTCCGCTCGGAAACCTCGCTCATCCAGACCATCGGCCGTGCCGCGCGCAACGAGAGGGGCATGGTCGTGCTGTATGCGGACAGCATCACGCCCTCTATGCGCCGTGCGATGGACGAAACCGAACGCCGACGCACCCTTCAGGATGCGTTCAACAAGGCACATGGCATTACGCCCCAGTCGGTGAAAAAGAAGGTGCAGGACGTGATCGAAATCACCTCCAACGTGCCGACGAGCAGCAAGAAAAAGCTGCGCACCAAGGGCGAGCGTCAGCAGGAGATCGCCCGCCTGACCCGCCAGATGAAAGAGGCGGCCAAGATGCTCGAGTTCGAGATCGCCGCCCAGCTGCGCGACCAGATCAAGGCATTGGAGGAAGGCAGATGAGGATTGTCACCCTGATGGAGGACACCGCGTGCGCGCCGGCGTTTGCCTGCGAGCATGGCCTGAGCTTTTATATCGAGACGAACGGGAAAAGGCTGCTGTTCGACATGGGTCAGACCGGCCTGTTCGTGTGCAACGCGGCGCGGCTGGGCGCCGACCTGGGAGCGGTGGATATCGCCTTTCTCTCGCACGGGCATTACGACCACGGCGGGGGATTGGCGGCGTTCCTGAGCGTTAACAGCCACGCGCCGGTCTATGTGCATGAGCGGGCGTTCGAGCCGCATTTTTCGCACAAGCCGGAGGGTATCAGGGAGATTGGGCTGGACAGCGCGCTCGCACACAGCCCGCGTCTGCGGCGGGTGGATGGCGTGGCGCGGATAGACGACACCCTGACCCTGTTCTCCGATGTCACGGGCGCAGACTGCGTGCCGCAGGGCAACCGCACGCTGTGCGAGCGGGCGGACGGGCAATATTTCCCCGACCGCTTCCTGCATGAGCAGAGCCTGCTCGTGCGCGAGGGGGATAAGACGGTGCTTTTTACTGGCTGCGCCCATCGGGGCGTGGTGAATATCTGCGCCCGCGCCGGAGAGCTTCTCGGCCGCGCGCCGGACGCTGTCGTCGGCGGGATGCACCTGTTCAGCCCGTCCACCGGCAAAAGCGAGCCGGATGAGGCGATCCGCGCGGTCGCGGCGCGGCTCGCGCACACGAGCAGCCGTTACTACACCGGCCACTGTACCGGCGCGCATGCGTTCGAGGTGCTGCGCGAAACGTTTGGGGAGCGGATTTTGCTCCTTGCGGCGGGCAGCGTGATCGAGCTGTAATAAAACCAGAAAAGAGATACTGCATTTTTGGAATAAGGATAGGTGAACATGCAGGAATTTATCCACGTAAAGGGTGCGCGCGAGCACAACCTGAAAAATATCGATATCAAGATCCCGCGCGACAAGCTGGTCGTGCTGACCGGACTGTCCGGCTCGGGCAAGTCGTCGCTGGCGTTTGACACGATTTATGCCGAGGGACAGCGACGCTATGTCGAGTCGCTGTCCAGCTACGCGCGGCAGTTTTTGGGGCAGATGGACAAGCCGGACGTGGACTACATCGACGGCCTTTCGCCCGCGATTTCGATTGACCAGAAGACCACCTCGCAGAATCCGCGCTCGACGGTCGGCACGGTCACCGAAATCTACGACTACCTGCGCCTTTTGTGGGCGAACATCGGCACGCCGCACTGCCCCAAGTGCGGCAAGGAAATCCACCAGCAGACCATCGACCAGATCATCGACCGGCTGATGGCGCTGGAGGAAAAAACGCGCGTCCAGATCCTCGCGCCGGTTATCCGCGGCAAAAAGGGCGAGCACGTCAAGGTACTCGAGGACGCGCGCAAGGCGGGCTACGTCCGTGTGCGCGTGGACGGCGAGGTGCGCGACCTGTCCGATGATATCAAGCTGGCCAAGACCCACAAGCACAACATCGAGATTGTGGTCGACCGCGTGGTCATCCGGCCGGACGCGCGCGGCCGCATCACGGACTCGGTCGAGACTGCGTCCGCGCTCTCGGGGGGGCTGGTCATCGCGGACGTAGTCGGCGGCGAGCCGATCGCGTTCTCGCAGAACTATGCGTGCGACGACTGCGGCATCTCGATTGAGGAGCTGACACCGCGTATGTTCTCGTTCAACAACCCGTACGGCGCGTGTCCGGTGTGTACCGGCCTCGGCATGCAGATGCGTGTCGATCCGGACCGCATCATCCCCAACAAAAAGCTGTCCATCAAACAGGGCGCGATCCGCGCGTCCGGCTGGGGCAGCGCCGAGCCGGGGACGATCGCGGGCATGTACTTCACCGCGCTCGGCAAAAAGCACGGCTTCACGCTGGACACCCCGATCGAGGACTTTTCGGACAAGGCGCTGCACGAGCTGCTGTACGGCACTGGAGACGAGCCGCTCGAGCTGTCGGTCAGCCGCGTGTCGGGCGGCGTGATGCGCCAGCCGTTCGAGGGCATCGTCGTGAACCTCGAGCGCCGCTATAAGGAAACGTCCAGCGACTATTCGCGCGCCGAGATCGAGGAGTGCATGAGCGAGATCCCCTGCCCCGCGTGCCACGGCCGCCGCCTGCGGCCCGAGGTGCTCGCGGTCACGATTGGCGGGCTGAACATCGCCGAATTTTCGGAAAAGTCGGTCGTCAAAGCGATGGAGTTTTTACAGACCCTGCAGCTGACCGAGATGCAGCACAAGATTGGCGACCGCGTTATCAAGGAGATCAAGGACCGGCTGGGCTTCCTGCAGTCGGTCGGCCTGGAATACCTGACCTTGTCGCGCGCCTCCGGCACGCTGTCCGGCGGCGAGAGCCAGCGCATCCGGCTGGCGACGCAGATCGGCTCGTCGCTCATGGGGGTGCTGTATATCCTGGATGAGCCGTCCATCGGCCTGCATCAACGCGACAACGACAAGCTGCTGGCGACCCTTAAACGCCTGCGCGACTTGGGCAATACACTGATCGTGGTCGAGCACGATGAGGATACCATGTTCGCCGCCGATCATATCGTGGATATCGGCCCGGGCGCGGGCCGGAACGGCGGCGCGGTCGTGTTTGAAGGCACGGTGGACGAGCTGCTGCAAAGTGAGCAGTCCATCACCGGACAGTACCTGTCCGGCCGCAAGTGCATCCCCGTGCCTGCGGTGCGCCGCAAGGGCAACGGCAAAAAGCTGACCGTCAAGGGCTGCGCGGTGAACAACCTCAAGCACACGGATTTCACCATTCCGCTGGGTACGCTCACCTGCGTGACCGGTGTGTCCGGCTCGGGCAAGTCCTCGTTCGTCAACGAGATCCTGTACAAAAAGCTCGCCGCCGAGCTGAACGGCGCCAAGACGCGCGCGGGCGCGCACGATAAGTTCGTCGGCCTGTCCTATCTGGACAAGGTGATCGATATCGACCAGTCGCCCATCGGGCGCACGCCGCGCTCCAACCCCGCGACCTATACCGGCGTGTTCAACGATATCCGCGACCTGTTCGCCAAGACCGCGGACGCAAAGGCGCGCGGCTACGGGCCGAGCAGGTTCTCTTTCAACGTCAAGGGCGGCCGTTGCGAGGCCTGCGCGGGCGACGGCCTTTTGAAAATCGAGATGCACTTCCTGCCGGACGTATATGTGCCCTGCGACGTGTGCAAGGGCAAGCGCTACAACAAGGAAACGCTCGAGGTGCGCTACAAAGGCAAAAATATCTACGAGGTGCTCGACATGACTGTGGACGAGGCGTGCGAGTTCTTCGCCAACGTGCCTAAGATCGCCCGGCGGCTGGGAACCATGCGCGAGGTCGGGCTGGGGTACGTCAAGCTCGGGCAGTCGTCCACCACGCTGTCCGGCGGCGAGGCGCAGCGCGCCAAGCTCGCCACCGAGCTGTCCAAGCGCTCGACCGGCAAGACCATCTATATCCTGGACGAGCCAACCACCGGCCTGCACGTCGCAGACGTACACCGCCTGGTGGACGTGCTGCAGAAACTGGTGGACGCGGGCAACACCGTGGTCGTCATCGAGCACAACCTGGACGTGATTAAGACCGCGGACTATATCCTCGACCTCGGTCCCGAGGGCGGGGACGGCGGCGGCCGCTTGGTGGCCGCGGGCACGCCGGAGGAGGTCGCCGCGTGCGAAGGCTCCTATACCGGTCAATATCTGAAGCCGGTGCTTGAACGCGGCAGACAGCGCGAGGAGAAGCGGTAAAGAAACACCCCCGACACCGTCGGGGGTGTTTTGCATGGCAAAGGGATATCCGGCGGGGGGCGGCAACCCAAATGCGCGCCGCCAGGCAAGTTTTTTGCGAAGTGGTTTGGCAGTTTGCCGGATGGATGATAAAATTTTGTGCGAGTTTTGTGACATTTTTGTATACTCCCTTGTCCCATATCAATAATTTTGGTATAATAATGATAATCGAAAATAAATGAGGGAGTTTTATGAAAACCAAACATTGGGTGATTGCCGCGCTGGACGAGCCGCGTGTGCGCATGCTCGCCCACGATTGCGCCTGCGCGCCGTTGACCGCCGCGGTCCTTTCCGCGCGCGGGATCGATACGGCGCAGGCCGCGGAGCGTTATCTGAGCTGCGACTCCAAAGGGCTGCACGACCCGTTCCTGATGGCCGATATGGACAGGGCAGTCCAGACCGTCCGCCGCGCGCTTGAGAATAACGAGCATATCGTCGTTTACGGTGATTATGATGTAGACGGTATCACGGCGACCTGCATCATGGTGGATTATCTGCGCAGCAAAGGCGCGGTCTGCGAATATTATATCCCGAACCGTCTGAACGAAGGCTACGGCCTTTCGCGCGCGGCTATGGAGCGGCTGTATGGCCAGGGGACGCGCCTGCTGATCACGGTCGATTCCGGCATTACGGCGGACGAGGAAATCGCCGCAGCCCGCGCGCTCGGTATGAAGGTCGTGATTACCGACCACCACGAATGCCACGACAGCCTGCCCGAAGCGGACGCCGTCGTGGACTGCAAGCGCGCGGACTGCGATTATCCGTTCGGCAGCTTGGCGGGCGTGGGCGTGGCGTTCAAGCTGATCTGCGCGCTCGAGGGCGATGCCGGAACCGTGCTCGCCCGTTACGCCGATCTGCTGGCGCTCGGCACGGTAGCGGATGTGATGCCGATTGTCGGGGAGAACCGCATTATCGTCGCGGCGGGGCTGAAAAAGATGGCCGAAACCAGCAACATCGGGTTGGAAATGCTGCTGCGCGAGGCCGGCATGAAGCATAAGCGCCTGACCTCCGCTGCGATCAGCTTTGTTCTGGCACCCCGCATCAACGCCGCGGGCCGGATGGGGCAGGCCGAACTGGCTGCCGAGCTGTTCCTGACGCGCGACCCCGTGCGCGCGCAGATGCTGGCCGCAGAGCTGTGCGAACAGAACAAGCGGCGGCAGAATGAGGAAAACCAGATATTGACGCAGGCGCTTGCCCGCCTGCGCATGGAATACAATCCGCTGGAGGATAAGATCATCGTGCTGGCGGGGGAAGGCTGGCATCACGGCGTGATCGGCATTGTGTGTTCCCGCCTGTGCGACCGGTATGGATGTCCGGTCGTGTTGATCGCGCTGGACGAGGACGGGACAGGCAAAGGCTCCGGTCGGTCGGTCAAGGGCTTCAACCTGTTCGAAGCCCTGACCTCGTGCGGGGATTTGCTGCAGCGCTACGGCGGGCATGAGCTTGCCGCAGGGCTGACGGTGGACGCGGCGCATATTGAGGCGCTGCGGGAACGGCTGCGCGCCTATGCAGAAAACCATGTTTCCATGGCCGATCTGATCCCGCAGCTGCATATCGACTGCATGATCGAGCCGGAATGGATCACGCTGGAAAATATCCAAGCGCTTTCCGTGCTCGAACCATACGGCATGCAGAATGAAGAACCGGTATTCTGCATGAAGGATCTGACCGTGGAGGAGATCACGCCCATTTCAAGCGACCGCCATGTCCGGCTGACGCTGGTAAAGGACGGGAAGCGCTGGTCGGCCATGCTGTTCGGCACGGGCGTGGGCGGACTGGGCTTTGCGCAGGGGAATATGGTCGACGCGGCGTTCCACCTGGAGATCAACGAGTTTCGGGGCCGGCGCTCGGTGCAGCTGACGCTGTGCGACGTGCGGCTGAGCGAATGCGAAAACCTTGCCGACCAAAAGCTGCTCAACCTGTATAACACCTACATGGCGGATGGCCCGCTGACCGCGCGGGAGGCGCGCATCCTGCTGCCCGACCGCAGCGATCTGGTCGCGGTATGGCGGCATATCGTGTGCCGCGCGGAGGACGGCCGCCTTTCCGTACCATCCAACGCGCTCTCACGCCGTATCGCCTGGGAAAGCCGCAGGGAGATCAATATTGGCAAGCTGTTCGTGTGTCTCGACGTGTTTTCCGAGTCGAGCCTGATCAGCTACCATTTCAAAGAGGGGATGCTCAACATCCTGCTCAAGCCTTACGAGGGTAAGGCGGATATATCGGGCTCGGTCGTCCTTGCCACGCTGCAAAGCATGGCGGGATGACAGCCGAGGGGGAAATTATATGCAGAATAAACTGGATTTTTTGATCGAGCGCGTGCAGAAACAGAATCCGCAGGCGAATATTAAAAAAATCCGCGCAGCCTATGAGTGCGCCTCCGCGGCGCACGAGGGGCAAAAGCGGAAAAACGGCGAGCCGTATATCATCCATCCGGTCTCGGTGGCCGAGATCGTGGTTGAAATGGGGCTGGATACGGATTCGATCTGCGCCGCGCTGCTGCACGACTGCATCGAGGATACGCAATTCGGCTACAAGGAGATCGAAAACAAGTTTGGCACGCCTGTCGCGGAGCTGGTGGACGGCGTTACCCGCTTGGGCATGCTGCGCTATTCCAAGGAGCAGGAGCAGTTCGAGGACCTGCGCAAGATGTTCCTCGCCATGGCCAAGGATATCCGCGTCATCCTGATCAAGCTGGCCGACCGGCTGCATAACGCGCGCACGTTCCAGTTCCTGCCCGAGCGCAAGCAGCGCGACAAGGCGCTCGAAACCATGGAGATCTATGCGCCGATCGCGCACCGGCTGGGTATGAGCCGTATCAAATGGGAGCTGGAGGACCTGTGCCTCAAGGTACTCGACCCGATCGGCTATAACGAGATCGTCGAGGGCCTCAGGGCGCAGAGCGAGCAGCACGAGGAATTCCTCAAGGGGATACAGGAGCGCATCAGCGAGAAGCTGGCGGAGGCGCATATCCATAATACGATTTCGGCGCGCGTCAAGCATATTTATTCCATTTACCGCAAAATGTACGCCCAGCATAAGACGATCGACGAGATCTATGATATCTGCGCGGTGCGCGTGATCGTGGATACGGTGGCGGACTGCTATAATGTACTCGGCTATGTGCATGACTTGTATAAGCCTATCCCCGGACGCTTCAAGGATTATATCTCCACGCCCAAGCCCAATGGCTACCAGTCCCTGCACACCACGGTCATCGGCCGCGCGGGCATCCCGTTCGAGATACAGATCCGCACGACCGAGATGCACAAGATGGCCGAATACGGCGTCGCGGCGCACTGGAAATACAAGCAGGGCTTGGATAAAAAGGGCAACGAGGAGGCTTTCGCCTGGATCCGCCAGCTGCTCGAGGCGCAGCAGGACACCGAGGCCGAGGACTTCATCAAAAATATCAAGGTGGATCTGTTCGCGGACGAGGTGTTCGTGTTCACGCCCAAGGGCGACGTGGTCAACATGCCCGCGGGCGCGACCCCGATCGACCTAGCCTACGCCATCCATTCCGCGGTCGGCAACCGGATGACCGGCGCCAAGATCAACGGCCGCATCGCGCCGATCGATAGCCAACTGAAAAACGGCGACATCGTGGAGATCCTGACCTCCAAGGAGGCGCATGGACCCAGCCGCGACTGGGTCAAGATTGTCAAAACCACCGAGGCGCGCAACAAGATCAAGCAGTGGTTCAAAAAGGAGTGCCGTGAGGAGAATATCATCAACGGCCGCGAGGATCTGGACCGCGAGCTGCGCGCCAACCTGCTGTACAACGGCTTTTACGAGAACGAGGAAGTACAGAAGAACACGCTTAACAAGTTCTCGTTCAACACGCTCGACGAGCTGTACGCCGCCATCGGCTACGGCGGCATCACGCTGACCAAGGTCATCAACAAGGTCAAGGACGACGTGGGAAGGCTGCGCCGCCAGCGGGAGATTGCGGAGCATCAGAATCACCCCCATGTCGAACAGCAGCGCCGCACGACGCGCAGCTCGACCGGCGTGGTGGTCGAGGGGATCGACAACTGCCTGGTCAAATTCGCGCGCTGCTGCACGCCGATCCCGGGCGACGAGATCATCGGCTTTGTCACGCGCGGCTACGGCGTGTCTATCCACCGTCGGGACTGTGTCAACGTCCATGTGGCGGAGGATCCGGATCGTTGGGTAAAAGCCTGGTGGGACGAGGATCAGGTCACCGCGGACCGTGCGGGCCGGTTCTCGACCGGCCTGCAGATATCGACCCGCAGCCGTATCGGGGTGCTGAACGACGTGACGACGATCTTCGCGGTCTGCAAGATCAATGTGCATGAGATTTCGGCAAGGGATCTTAACGACGGCTACGGCGTGATCAACGCGATGGTCGACGTCGCGGGCGTACACCAGCTGGATAACCTGATCAGCCGCCTGCGGTCGATCAAGGGTGTGGTGGATGTGACGCGTACAGTGGATACAAATTGAGTATTGGATTGCGGCGTGCAGCCGCGGCCGAGAGGGCGCGGAAAGGCTTCGGGAGGCGAAACATTTCCACGTTCAGAGGAATAAAAACTGTGATATGGGTTCGCGGTTTTTATGAAAAATGCCGCTCCGCGGCATTTTTCTGTTAGAAGCTGCACGAGGTGTGCGGAATGGAAACGGAGAATAAAAGCTATGAGAGCACTCATTCAGCGCGTGACGCGCGCATCGGTGACGATCGGCAGCGCGGTGCGCGGAGAGATTGGACAGGGCTTTCTGATCCTGCTGGGCATCACGGATGGAGACACGGTGGACGACGCGGTTTATCTGGCCGACAAGACGGTTAAGCTGCGGGTGTTCACGGATGAGAACGACAAGATGAACCGCTCGCTCGCGGATGTGGGCGGTGGCATCCTCGTGGTATCTCAGTTTACCCTGTACGGGGATTGCAAAAAGGGAAACAGGCCGAGCTTTACCGCCGCGGCGCGGCCCGAAACCGCGGTCCCGCTGTACGAGGCGTTCATCGCGCGCTGTCGGCAAAGCGGCCTGCCGGTCGAAACCGGCGAGTTCGGCGCGGATATGAAGGTCGACCTGTGCAACGACGGGCCGGTCACACTATGGATGGATACCGCACAGATGCGGTGAGGGAAAGGAGAACCAGCTTATGAAAATCATGCAGCTTTGCGTGGGCATGGTCGCCACGAACTGTTATATTGTATACGATGAAAAGAGCCGCGAGGCCGCGGTGATCGACCCAGGCGACAACGCCACCTCTATCCTGAGCGCGGCGAAAAAGGAAAAGCTGGATATCAAATATGTTCTGCTGACGCACGCGCATTTTGACCATATCCTTGCCGCGCACGAGGTGCTGGCGGCAACCCATGCGCAGTATGTCGTACCCGAGGGGGATCTGTGGCTGCTCAAGCGGGAGAATATGGGTCAGTTCCGCTCGTTGGCCAGCGCCTATGTGGAGGATAAGCCGGATCTTTTGGCGAACGAGGGGACACAAGTGACGTTCGGCGGGATGACGGCGACGTATATGAACACCCCCGGCCATACGCCCGGCTCGTCGGTCATCCGGATTGGCGACTGCCTGTTCACGGGCGACACGCTGTTCCGGCATGAATGCGGCCGGTGCGACCTGGAGGGCGGTGATTTCGGGCAGATGCTGCGGTCGCTGCGGCGTCTGCACGACCTGGAGGGGGATTACAAGGTGCTGCCCGGGCATGAGGGCATCTCCACCCTGTCCGAGGAGCGCGCGGCCAACCCCTATATGGCGCAGGCGGTTGGCAGACGATGATTTATACGCTGGAGGGACACGCGCTCAAGCATGCGGTGGAGGAAATGCTGTTCCATCTGCTCCCCACGGCGGCGCTTGCGCGGGCGGATGCCGTGGATGCGGCGGACGGGACGGGGGACTATTGCCGGAGCGTCCTGACCGAAGTGGACGGCAGGGCGCGGGCTTGCGCCGACGTCCGCATCGGCGGCGTAACGCGTCGCAGCGAGCGGTGCGCGTCGGTTCAGGGGCTTGCGCCGCTTGCTTATAAACGCACGGTCACCGAGCTGGTCAAGACGACCGTGTACGAGGCTGTGGTGCCGTCGCTTGCCCAGCCGCCCGTATGGGGCAGCCTGACCGGCGTGCGCCCCGCCAAGCTCGCGCGCGGGCTGATCGAGCGGGGGATGGCGCGCGGCGAGGTGGCAGAGTACCTGCGGGAGCACTTCCATGTTTCGCCGGAGCGCACGGCGCTGACCATACGCGCGGCCGCAACGGCGATAGAGATGGATAAGCGGATGGGCGAAAAGGATATTTCCCTTTATGTCGGTATTCCGTTTTGCCCGTCGCGGTGCTATTACTGCTCGTTTGTATCTTCCGCGACCGCGCAGTCCGGCCACCTGATCGAGCCGTACCTGGAAACGCTGTGCCATGAGATCAGAGAGACCGCCGCGCTGGTGCGCGAGGCGGGCCGGCGGGTGCAGAGCGTGTATATCGGCGGCGGCACGCCGACCACGCTGGACGAGAACCAGCTCTCGCGCCTGCTTGACACACTTGAACAAAGCTTTGATTTTTCCGGACTTTGTGAATATACTGTGGAAGCGGGGCGTCCGGATACGATCACACCGGGCAAGCTGCGCGTGTTGCGCGCGGCGGGCGTGGGACGGGTCAGCATCAACCCGCAGTCCATGGACGACGCGGTGCTGGCCGCGATCGGGCGCAGGCACGTGGCGTGCGATGTGCTGCGCGCCTATGACGAGGCGCGGCGGGCGGGCTTTGCTGGCATCAACATGGATGTGATCGCGGGGCTGTCCGGCGATACGCCGGACAGCTTCGCCCGAACGGTGGATACCTTGATCGGCCTTGCGCCGGAGAATATCACGGTACATACGCTGGCCATCAAGCGAGGGGCGGATCTGACGGATAAGCAGGCCGCCGCCGCGCAGCGCGAGGCGGTGGCGCGTATGCTGGACGGCGCCTCGCGCGCGCTGCAGGGCGCGGGCTACGGCCCGTATTACCTGTACCGGCAGAAATTCACCACCGGCGGCTTTGAGAATGTCGGCTGGTGTCGGCCGGGGACCGAATGCTTCTACAATGTGGCCATGATGGAGGAGCTGCAAACCATTTTGTCGCTCGGCGCGGGCGGCGTTTCCAAGCGCGTCGAGCGGGACACGGGCTGGATCGAGCGAACGAACAACCCCAAGTATCCGCTCGAATACATTCGGGCGGCGGACCGGCTCGCCGGTGGTAAGCGTAAATTGCTTTTCCCAAAGCAGTAAGGAGGAACACGGCTATGGCGGAATACACACTCAAATATATCAACCACCGCGCGCGGTACGATGCGGCCGACTTTATCGCGGAATGTGAACGGACGTACCATGCGCAGGTGGATCAGGTGGCGGAGGAAATCGCGGAAAACAGCCGTCAGAAGCCGATCGTGCTGATCAACGGCCCCTCCTCGTCCGGAAAGACCACGACCAACGACCGGATCGGCCGCGCGCTGGAAAAACGCGGCATCCATGCGGAGATGATCTCGATGGACGATTATTACCGCACGGTCGGCAGCTATGACATCCCGCCGGACACGGAAAACGGCGTGCCTGACCTGGAAAGTCCGGAATGTATGGATCTGCCGCTGCTGAGCCAGCATTTGACCCAGCTGGTCGCAGGAGAGGAAATCGACCTGCCCCGTTTTGATTTTGAAACGCGTACTTCAATCCCGCACGCGCGTTCGCTGCGTCTGGATCCGGACGAGGTCGTGCTGATCGAGGGGATCCACTCGTTCAATCCGGTCATCATGGGGGATCTCGCGCACGCGGCGACCGGCGTTTACCTGTCCGTGGCAAGCGCGGTCGTCCCCAAGGAGGGGGCGCGGGTCGAGCCGTATATGCTCCGCTTCCTGCGGCGGGCCATGCGGGACAGCCTGTTCCGCAATTCGCCAGTCGAGGACACGCTGCGCCAGTGGAACTCAGTGCGGCGCGGAGAAAAGCTGTATATCGCGCCGCATCGCGGGCAGGCCAACCTGACGGTGGACACCTTCCTGCCGTATGAGCTCAATATACTCATGCAGTATTTGGCGCCCAAGCTCCGCCTGCATCGGGAGGAGCTTGGCAGGGCGGGTCTCGTGCCGGTCGGCGCGGTGCTTGATCAGGTAGCGCCGATCGATTATACGGATTTTATCCCCGAGGATTCGGTATTGCACGAGTTTATTGGGTAAAATACAGGCGCGCTTGCTTTTTATAGGGCTATGCAGTATAATAAAATGCAATATAGCGGGGCGGACAGTCCCGTTGGAAGGAGCGAGGACCCATGGATGCAAAAATGCAGACGTTTTTGGAAAAGGTCAAGGTAATGGCGGATAAGACCGGCAAAGCGGCTGGCCGCGCGGCGGATGCCGCCGGAAAGAAAGCGACCGAGCTTGCCAGCGCGACGCGGATCAACCTCCAGATTTTTGATCTGAATACCGAATGCGAGGTGCTGTTCAAAGAGATCGGCAGAATGGTGTATGAGCTGCATCGGGGAACAGAGGTCTCTAACGAGGAAATGGATCAGAAGATCGATTTGGTGGATGAGAAGCAGGCCAGGATCGCCGCGCTGCGCGAGGAGCTTGCAGGCATGAAGTCGGTCGTGACCTGCCCGCACTGCGGGCGTCCGTGCAGCAGGGAGGATGCGTTTTGCTCCGGCTGCGGCGGCGCGCTGTGAGCGCATATTTTAGAGCGCCCTGCCATACCGTACAATAAGAAAAGACAAAGGGCGTGTAGCGTTTGCAGCGAAAAAAACAGAATTTTGTGCAGGGCGCGGTCATCCTGATGGCGGCGAGCCTGATCGTCAAGGTGATCGGCGCGTTTTTCCAGATACCGCTCCAAAACCTGATCGGCGGGGAGGAATCCCCAGCGTTTGGCATGTTCAGCGCGGCTTACCGGATATACACCGCGATGCTGATGATTTCGACGGTCGGCCTGCCGGCGGCTCTGTCCAAGATGGTGGCGGAGGCTACGGCCTGCGGGCGCGAGCATGAGGTGCGGCGTATCGTTCGCGTCGCGGGTAGCATTTTTGTGCCGGTCGGCGCGCTGTGTTCGGTCGCGCTGTTTTTTGGCGCGGGTACGTTTGCGGAATGGATCAAAAGCGCAGATGCGCGGCTTGCCGTTATGGCGATCGCGCCGAGCGTGCTGATGGTGGCCATCCTTTCCGTGTTTCGCGGTTATTACCAGGGGCGGTCCAATATGGTGCCGACAGCGGTTTCCCAAGTCATTGAGGCGATGGGTAAGCTGTTTGTTGGCCTTGGCCTTGCCTACTATGCGATGGGGCAGGGCTACAGCGATCCGGTGGTAGCGGCAATGACCGTGCTGGGCGTAACGCTGGGCGAGGTCGTGGCGGCGGCGTATATGCTGGCGCAGGCGGCGGTAACGCGCCGCAGAGCGACGCCCGTGCGCATTTTGAACGATGCGGTGCGTCCTGCGGGGGAACTGGCGAAGGTTTTGCTTTCCCTGTCCATCCCCATTACGATCAGTTCGGCGGTCATGAGCCTGACCGACCTGATCGACGTTGCGCTGATTTCCGCGCGGCTGCAAAGCCCAGCGGTGGGGATGACGGCCAAGCAGGCGATGGCGACCTACGGCATTTACACCGGCCAGGCCATCAATTTCTTCAACCTGCCGCAGACGCTGATCACGGCGCTGGCGGTCAGCGTGCTGCCGACGATTGCCAGCGCGCGCGCGGCGCAGAATTTTACCAAAGTGTCCAAAACGCTTTCCACTTCGCTGCGGCTGACCATGATCATCACTTTGCCGGCAGGCACAGGGTTCCTCGTTCTATCCGAGCCGATCCTGCGGCTGCTCTACCATTCGGGGACGGAAACCGGAGGCCGGCTGATGGCGATTTTAGGCTTTGCCGTACCCGCTGTGGCGCTGGTCGCGATCACAAACGCTACCCTGCAGGCGTTCGGGCGGATTGACCTGCCGCTGGTTTCGATGTTCCTCGGCGCGCTGGTCAAAATGTTCGGGGATTATTATCTGATCGGGGATCCGCGGTTCGGTATCGCGGGAGCGCCGATCAGTACGGCCGTGTGCTACTGGCTGATTGCGCTGCTGAATCTGTTCCACATCGCAAGGCTGTCCCATGCGCTGCCCCCGCTGGGCAAAACCGTGGGCAGGCCGCTTGCCGCAACGGCTGGCATGGGGGCGGCGACTTATATCTGCTTTACCGTGCTGACGCGGGCGCTTGGCGCGGCGCCGGGTTCGGCAGTGGATAAGCTGAGCACGCTCGTGTCGATCCTTGTAGCGGTGGCGGTATACGGCGTTTTGCTGCTGGCGTTGCACGCGGTTGACCGCGAGGATGTGCAGCTTCTGCCAAAAGGGGAAAAAATTGCCAACCTTTTGCGTTTAAAATGACAGGAAGTGTAGAAAATGGTTGATTTTCAAAAGAAAGAGCAGTATAATTTTAACGATCTGTTGCGGATCATGGAAATACTCCGCGCGCCGGACGGATGCATGTGGGATCGGGAACAGGATCACCGGTCGATCCGCCGCAATTTTATTGAGGAGACCTATGAGGTCTGTGAGGCGATCGACGAGGAGGATACCGAACACCTGAAGGAAGAGCTGGGCGACGTATTGCTGCAGGTCGTTTTTCACACGCAGATGGAAAAGGAAAAGGGCGTGTTTGACATCAATGATGTGGCGGACGGCATCTGCAAAAAGCTGATTTACCGCCATCCGCATATTTTCGGTGATGTCAAGGTGGGCTCCTCGGAGGAGATCCTGAGCAATTGGGACGACCTCAAGCGCAAGGAGAAGCACCAGGAAACCGATACCTCCGCGCTTGCCAGCGTGGCCAAAAGCCTGCCGGGTCTGATCCGCGCGGAAAAAATCCAGAAGAAGGCCGCTAAGGTGGGGTTCGACTGGGATGGGGCGGACGGAGCGCTGGAAAAGGTCGAGGAGGAGCTTGCCGAGGTGCGGCGGGCGCTCGCAGGCGACGGCGATATCGAGGAGGAACTGGGCGACCTGCTGTTCGCGGTCGTCAATGTGGCGCGCCATAAAAAGGTGGACGCCGAGCGCGCGGTGGAAAAGACCTGCGACAAGTTCATTCATCGGTTCGGTTTTATGGAACGGCAGGCAAAAGAAGAGAACAAAGTGCTGTCCGACTTGTCGCTGGCAGAAATGGACTCGCTTTGGAATAGATCAAAAGAAAAGGTATAAACGGAGGTATAAGCATGAAAAAAAGCGAATTCGTCACGCTGGTTGCGGAAAAAACCGGCCTCTCCAAAAAGGATACAGAAAAGACGATCGACGCTGTCTTCGCCGCGATGGGCGATGTGATGGCGCAGGGAGATAAGCTGCAGATGAGCGGCTTCGGTACGTTTGAGACCAAGGTGCGCGCTGCGCGCACGGGTCACAACCCGCGCACCGGCGAGGCGATCGAAATCGCGGCCGCGACCATTCCGGTATTCAAGCCCGGCAAGGCGCTCAAGGATAAGGTGGACACGAAGTAACCGTGAGGCTGGATAAATATCTCAAGGTTTCCCGACTGATCAAGCGCCGAACGGTAGCGAACGACGCCTGCGACGCGGCGCGGATCACAGTGAACGGCAAACCGGCAAAGGCATCCTACCAGGTGAAAACAGGCGATGTTATCGAGATTGCGTTCGGACAGCGCACGATGAAAGTCGAAGTACTCGAGATCGCGGAGCACGCGCTGAAAGCGGATGCGGCCGCGATGTATCGGGAAATCCCGTAATAAAAACATCCCGCCCCTTCATATAGTGAAGGGAGCGGGATGTTTTTTATGAGAGGGAGGGACTGCATATGGCAGCCGACGAACGCAACAGGGAAATGCCGCATACCGTTATTCTGGAGGGCAGGGAGAAGCTTTCGATCTCCGGCGTGGTGGATGTGCAGAGCTTTGACGAGGACCAGGTATTGCTGGAGACCGTGCGCGGGATGCTGGTCGTGCGGGGGCAGGGCCTACATGTCGAGCGGTTGCAGCTGGAAGCAGGCGAGCTGATTGTGGAGGGCGAGGTTGGCTGCCTGGAATATGACGACAGCGTACAGCCGCGCGGCGGTTTTTTCAGCCGTCTGTTCGGCGGGTGAACGCGGCATGACGGTACCGATGCAGGCACAGTTCCTGCTGGGGCTGCAAAGTATTTTACTGGGCGCGTCCCTGGGGCTTTTTTATGATATCCTGCGGGCGTTTCGGGTGTATTTCTCGGCCGGGCGCCTGGCTACCGCATTGTATGACCTTGTGTTCTGGCTGGTCCTGCTGGCGGCTTTTTTCGAATTCAGCCTGGTTTTTGCGATGGGGCAGAGCCGCTGGTATGTACTTGCGGGGGCGTGCGTCGGCGCGGGAATTTATTTTTTTCTGCTCAGCGGGCTGGTGCAGGGGGCGCTGCGGCTTGTGCTGGATTTGGCCGCGCGGCTGTGCGGCCTGTTCGTCACAGCGGGGGAAAAGGCGCGCGGGCTTGCGGGTAAAGCTGGTTTACCGGAAAAAATTCGCTCTTTTACAAAAAAGTTTGCGAAACCCTCTTCCATTTTTCGCAGGAAAGGTATAAAATAAAACTCGAATTAGTCTGGGCCAAGGGAAGATGGAGCGAGGTGTCCGAATGTCCAAGCGCAAAGCGCCGGTCTGGGTCAAAATCCTGATGCTGGCCTTTTTGCTGTATGCCGTGGTGACAATCATCAGCCTGCATGCACAAATTGCGGATAAACGTGCGGAGCTGGATTCGCTCAATATGCGTGTCGAGGAATACGAGGCTGCAAATGAAGCGCTCCGGCAGGAGATGCAGAACGGCATTTCGGAAGCAGACATCAGCGAGATCGCCCGTACCGAGCTCAGCTATGCAGAACCGGGAGAACGTGTCTTTGTGGACACATCCAGCAGGTAAAAGGGAAACAAATAACGGAGGCAAAACAATTTATATGGATTTGGCAGTGGGAGCGATCGTAGAGGGTAAAGTGACCGGTATCACGAAGTTCGGCGCGTTTGTCGCCCTGCCCGAAGGGAAGTCGGGCATGGTGCATATCTCCGAGGTTGCGGCGAGCTTTGTCAGCGACATCAAGGACTTTCTGCAGGAAGGCCAGCAGGTCAAGGTGAAAATCATTAATATCGACCAGGCGGGCCGCATCAATTTGTCCATCAAAAAGGCACAGCCGCAGGAGTCACGTCCGGAACGCGCCGGCGGCGCCGCGCCACGGCAGCCGCGGTTCCAGCAGCGTTCCAGCCAGGCGCCGCGCGGCAGAACGCCGCAGCCGCCCAAGGACCCCGCGACCATGAGCTTTGAGGATAAGCTCAAGGCGTTCATGTCCGACAGCGAGAGCCGGCAGGCCGACGTGCGCCATGCGACCGACCGCAAAAACGGATCGCGCCGCCGCCGATAAACACATAAAACCGAGGGCGACCTCGGTTTTGTTTTTATTCCGCAGGGTAAAAAAACGCGCCCTTTCCTGCGAAAGGGCGCCAAAAGTAGGATTGTGGGGATAAAGATATGAACGGTGCATGGCAGTTCTCTCAACTGCCATAATCAATATAGCATAATTTACAATAAATGTCAATTGCTTTTTTGAGGGAAAGGACGGAAATGGAAGAAATACTTCTGAAAAACTGCACGTTTCTGACGATGGATGAATCGAATCCGCGTTTTTTCGGATGGATTTGGATGAAAAACGGGAAGATTGTGTCGATGGGAACGGATGAGCCGCCCGCCTGCGGTCAGGTGGTTGACGGGCGCGGCGGCGTGGTGACGCCCGGTCTGATCGACATTCATTCCCACCTCGGTCTGTATGAAGACGGGCTGGGCTTTGAGGGCGCGGACGGGAACGAGGATACCGACCCCGTTACGCCGCACCTGCGCGCGATCGATGGGGTAAACCCATTGGACCGTGGCTTCCGCGAAGCTGTCGAGGCGGGGGTGACAACGGTCGCGGTCAGCCCAGGCAGCGCCAACCCGATCGGCGGGCAGATCGCGCTGCTCAAGACGGCCGGCCGGCGCATCGACGATATGGTGCTCAAAGCGCCGCTCGCGATCAAGTTTGCGCTGGGTGAGAACCCCAAGGCGGTCTATCACGACAAGGATGAAGCGCCGGTTACCCGCATGGCGACCGCGGCGCTCATCCGCGAGCAGCTTTACAAAGCAAGGGAATACCTGTTGCGGATGGAGCGCGCGGAAAAAGAGCCGGAGGAGGACAAGCCGGACTACGATATCAAGCTGGAGGCGTTGCTGCCGCTGCTGCGGGGCGAAGCGGAGGCGCACTTCCATGCGCACCGCGCGGACGATATTTTTACCGCGCTGCGGATTGCCGGGGAGTTCGGCCTGAAAGCCGTGATTATCCACGGTACGGAGGCGCATCTGGTCGCCGATCTTTTGGCAGGGGAGCAGGTGCCGGTCGTTTGCGGGCCGTATATGACCGACCGCTCCAAGCCCGAGCTCAGGAACCTGACGGACGAGGCGCCGGCCCTGCTGTGCAGGGCGGGGATTGAGACTGCGATTACCGTGGACCATCCCGAGATACCTCTCCGCCTGCTGCCCGTGGCGCTGTTGCTGGCTGTGCGGGAGGGGATGGACAGGACGGACGCGCTCCGCGCGGTGACAACCGTTCCGGCGCGCATTGCGGGCATGGAGCAACGGATCGGAATGCTCCGCACGGGGATGGACGCGGACTGCGTCCTGTGGAGCGGGGAACCGCTGGATTTTACAAGCCAGGTGCAGGCCGTGTTCATCAACGGCGCGCCGGAATACAGGAGGACGGTATGAGAACGATCGATGTTTCGGAAGTCACGTGGCTGGTGCGTCGGCTCTGCATGGAAGCGAATTACTATCTGCCCGCGGATCTGCGGCAGGCTTTCGTCCGTGGGCAGAAAGCGGAACAGTCCCCGCTGGGGAAAGAAATTTTCGGGGAGATGCTCGCAAACTGCGATCTGGCAAGGCGGAATGATGTGCCGGTCTGCCAGGACACTGGCATGGCGATTGTGTTCGCGGAGGTGGGACAGGAAGTACACCTGACCGGCGGGGCGTTTGAGGACGCGGTCACGGAGGGGGTGCGCCGTGGGTATATCGACGGGTATCTGCGGCTTTCCGTGGTCGGCGACCCGCTGCGGCGCGAGAATACCAACGATAATACCCCCTGTGTGCTGTATACTTCGATCGTGGCGGGGGATAAGATCAAGATTACGGTCGCCCCGAAGGGCTTTGGATCGGAGAATATGAGCGCGATGAAAATGTTTACGCCAGCCGCGACCAGGGAGCAGATTGTGGATTTTATCGCGGACGCATGCATCCGCGCAGGGTCCAACCCCTGCCCGCCGATCGTAATCGGCGTGGGGCTGGGCGGCACCTCGGACAAGGCGGCGTACTTGGCAAAGCGCGCCCTGCTCCGGCCGGTGGACCGGCAGAACGAAGACCCGATGTACGCGGAAATGGAGCGGGCAGTGCTGGATAAGGTCAATGCGTCCGGCGTGGGGCCCCAGGGGCTTGGCGGAACGGTGACCGCGCTTTCCTGCGCGATCGAGCCGTTCGGCACGCATATCGCGGGCCTGCCCTGCGTGGTGAACATTTCCTGTCATGTGACCCGACACGCGGAAGGGGAATTGTGACCGCGTTGGGGAAAATGCTGAACAGTTTGTGAATTTGTGTAAAATCTATTGGACAATTTCACCTAAGACGTGGTATACTAATTATAGCAAATTCCCATAAGTATCTTGGGCAACCCGCCCGATAGGAGATGATGTTATGAAGTTCACCATCGTCGAGAGAAAAATGAAAATCGATGACGACCTGCGCCAGTATGCGCTGCGCAAAGTCGAGAAGCTGGATCGGTACTTCCATCAGGATTCAGATACCACGCTGACTTTCAGCGAGCTGCGCGGCAAACAGACGGTAGAAATTACGGTGCGCCAGACAGGTCTGGTCGTCCGCGCCGAGGAGACGACAACCGATATGTTCGCCTCGGTCGACGGTGCGGTCAGCAGCATTGAGCGGCAGATCCGCAAGCATAAGACCCGCCTGGAAAAGCGCCTGCGCGAGGGTGCGTTCGATAAGATCGCCGAGCAGCAGGCTGCGCTTTCCGAGGAGGATTTCGATATCGTGCGCCGCAAGCGCTTTGAGGTCAAGCCCATGAGCGTGGACGAGGCGATCCTGCAGATGAACCTGCTCGACCATCAGTTTTATTTTTTCCGCAATGCGGATAACGATAATATCCATGCGGTCGTATACAAGCGCGCCGCAGGCGGTTATGGCCTGATCGAGGGTGAGGAATAAGCTGCTTAAAAAGGGCAGTTTGAAATGAATTGAGACATTAAAAATAAAAAAGCCGGCGGCGTTCTGCCGTCGGCCTTTTTGTTGGACGGAGTGATAAAATGAGAATCATGGAGCCTGAAAGCCGACCGCAGGCGCTGATAAGGCAGCTTTTAACGGTGTGGGAAGGTGCGGTCAAACAGACCCATTTGTTTTTGTCCGCTGAGGAAATTGAGAAGATCAAACAATATGTTCCACAAGCACTGCGGGTGGTTCCACATTTAGTCGTTTTGGAAAACAGGGATGGCGTGCCTGTTGCGTTTATGGGCATAGAGGAACGAAATCTGGAAATGCTGTTCGTTGCACCAGAGCAAAGGGGACAAGGCTGGGGGAAAAGCTTGATAGAGTATGGGGTGGAGCGGTATGGTATTGAAACGGTAGGAGTAAACGAGCAGAATCCACAGGCAAGGGGATTTTACGAGCATCTGGGCTTTGTGGTCTATGAGCGGAAGAACCACGACGAGCAGGGGAATCCCTATCCGATTTTATATATGAGGCGCTCCAGCACTGCTGAAAGCGGCTGGGAAACGGGAATAGCGCAGGAATAACAGATAGTGGGGTGTGCGCAATGAACCTTTGTGACATTGATACCATACGGGCGGTTTTGGGACGGCATGGCTTCCGCTTTTCCAAGTCGCTGGGACAAAACTTCCTGACGGATGAAACCGTGCCGCGCCGGATTGCGGAAATGAGCGGTGCGGGGGAAACGGGGAACGCGGTCGAAATTGGCCCGGGCATGGGCTGTCTGACCGCCGAGCTGTGCCGCAGGGCGGACAGAGTGGTCGCGGTCGAGCTTGACCGCGCGCTGCTGCCCGTGTTGGGGGAGACGCTGGCGGGATATGATAATTTCGAGGTCGTGCAGGGCGATGTGCTTCAGATTGACCTGGCCGCGCTGTGTCGGGAAAAATTTGGCGAGGCTCAGGCAGTGGCCTGCGCCAATCTGCCATATTACATCACTACGCCGGCCATCACAGCCCTGCTGGAAAGCGGAGCCTTCCAAAAGATCACCGTCATGGTACAGAAAGAGGTTGCGCAGCGCATCTGCGCCGCGCCGGGTACGGCGGCGTATTCTGCGTTTTCCATTTATGTGCAGTATCATGCGGAGGCCGCGCTGCTGTTCGACGTGCCGGCGGATTGTTTCGTGCCGAAGCCCAAGGTGGATTCCGCAGTAATACAACTAACGCCGCGCACCCAGCCGCCGGTCGCAGTGCGCAATGAAAAGCTGTATTTCGCACTTGTGCGGGCGGCGTTCAACATGCGCCGGAAAACGCTGGTCAACGCGCTGGGACCGGTGCTCGGCAGCGCAATGGGCAAGGAGGAGATCACAGAGCTGATCCAATCGGTAGGGCTGGACGCGCGTGTGCGCGGCGAGCGGCTCAGCCTTGCGGAATACGCCGCGCTGTCCAACGCCGCGGAGGGACGCCTGAAAGGGAGATAACATGGCATCCAGCCTGGAATTTGTAAATTATGTATGCGACCAGCTTTCCGGTGCGGGGACGATCACCTGGAAGCGTATGTTCGGTGAATTCGGACTGTGGTGCGACGGAAAGTTTTTCGCCACGGTCGAGGACGATATGCTGTGCCTGAAAATCACGGACGCGGGGCGGGCATTGCTGCCCGAAGCGCGTATCGTGGAGCCGCACGAGGGCGCGCGCCTCCTCTATGTCGAGGAGCTGGACGACCGCGCGCGCATGGCCGAGTTGGTGCGGCAGACCTGTGCGGCGCTGCCGGAGCCAAAGCCGCGCAGGAAAAAGGGTATCTGACCTATGTGTCAGATACCCAGGATAAGCAGGGCGCCGATCAGGAGAAGCTGCTCCCAATCGATCTCCTCTCCGTCTTTCAAAAGGAACCAGACGATGACGAGTACGATGATGGTGTCCATGTCGAGCTTGATGTTTTGCAGGCGTCCGGACAGGCCGCGCGACAGGTCGGTAAACACGGACGCCGTCTGCGAACTGGCTCCGCTGCGGCTCCGGTCTGCGGGGGTCTGACCGGACGGCGGCTCTTTATGTAGCGGCGGGGCGTCGTCGGCTTCCGCAGCGGCGAGATAGCGGTTATACAAGCGGCTTCGCTTCCTTTCTGGTTCAGAGTGATTGAGTGCCGTCGTCGGAGGAGGTGCCGCCGGATTGGCCCAGCTGTCCCAGCACAGTGCGCGCGATGCGCGCTATGCTGACCAGCCGCATCGCATGGTCGAACTGCCCGGCAACCTCGTCCGTGACAAAGGGCTTTACCGCGTTGAGCAGGACGCGCTTTTCCGGTTTGACCGCGCCCTGCCCGCTTTGGAGGATGGTGCTGATGACCGGCAGCGCGCGCTCCATCAGCTCCGCGGAGGGGTCGTAATCCTTGCTGGCAGGGGCGCCGGCCGGCTGCTGGGGGCTTCCCAGCATATCGGAAACGGTTTTCATCGCGTTCTGTAGCGCATCAGGATCGTTCAGCAGGGAGGACAGCATATCGTTGTCCATGCGGGTACCTCCTTATTTCTGGAACAGCTTTTTGAGCTGCGCCGCGAGCGTAGTACCCTCATGCGACTGCATGAGCTTTTGCGCGAGCATCGCCGCCTCCCGCATATCGCCGCGCTGCGCGGCCTGCGCGGCGCGCTCCAGATCGGCCGCGTGCTGGGCGGAAATGATCTGCGCGGCCTTCTTTCCGTCCGGCGTGTTCAGCGCCGTGCGGAGCTGATCGACCGCCTGGGGGTTGCCGGCTTGCTCTGCAAGGCGGCGTAAAATTTCATTTTGATCGGGCATAGTTCCCATCCCTTTCCTGGTTTCGTTACTGCCAGTATATGCGGCAAATGGAAAAATGTGATGCAGTGGGTTTACAAGTGGGCCGCGCCGGTGTAAAATACTGCTATATGTGTCGCGGCGAAAGGGGCGAAAACACGTTGAATATATTGGTTTTTGCCGATTCACATGGACGGAATATCGCTATGGCCGCAGCGGTCGAGCGGGAGAAGCCGGACGCGGTCATCCACTTGGGCGACTATGCGGACGACGCGCGGGAGCTGGAGCGGCTTTTCCCGATGCTGCCGGTCTATCGGGTGCGCGGCAATAACGATTATGAGCCGGACGTTGCGCAGTATGCGGTAATCACGCCGGACAACCTGCCAATCTATATCACGCACGGGCATAAGGAGCGGGTATCCATGCTGGCCTGCGGCATCCTGCCGCAGCGGGCACGGGAAGAGGGCTGTTTGGTGGCGCTATACGGTCACACCCACCGCATGCTGCTGGAGCGGATAGACGGTGTGCTGGTCTGCAACCCAGGCAGCATCAGCCTGCCGCGCGGCGGTCCGGCAAGTTATGCGCGCCTGACGATTGAAAATGCACAGCTTCGCGCAGTTACGCTGCTCGATGAGGACGGCGGGCTGATCCGGCGCGATAAATTCAGACAATAAGGGGAAACGGTATGCTTTTGACCATTGACGTAGGCAACACCAATATGGTGTTTGGATTATATGACGGGGACAGGCTGCGGGGTTCGTTCCGCATCTCCACCAACGCGGAGCGGACATCGGACGAGCTTGGCATGCAGATTTCCCAATATTATCATTTTCACGGGCTGGACCGCACCCAGACCGATGCAGTCATCATCGCCTCGGTC
This sequence comes from Intestinibacillus sp. NTUH-41-i26, assembly GCF_032769475.1. GTDB lineage: Bacteria > Bacillota > Clostridia > Oscillospirales > Butyricicoccaceae > Agathobaculum > Agathobaculum ammoniilyticum. The sequence continues at coordinate 1,863,701 of NZ_CP136477.1, read as the reverse complement.
GTGCCGCCGGTGATGTATACGCTGATCAACGCCATCCGCAAATATCTGCATGTGCAGCCGGTCATCGCCGGGCGGGATGTGGATATCGGGATTGAGAACCGCTACACCAATCCGCGCGAGGTAGGCGCGGACCGCCTGGTCAATGCGGTGTCCGCGGTCAGGAAGTACGGGAAGCCGCTGATCATCGTGGATATCGGCACCGCGACCACCTTTGACGCGATCGATGGGAACGGCGCATATCAGGGCGGCGCGATTTTCCCCGGCATCAAGGTGGCGATGGAAGCGCTGTTTCTCAAGGCGTCCAAGCTGCCGCGCGTGGATATCGAGCGGCCGGAAAAGGCGATCGGGAAAACCACGGTGCAGTCCATGCAGTCGGGCGCGGTGCGCGGATATGTGGGCGCGCTGGCCGGCATCATTACAGATATCCAAGAGGAGCTGGGCGGTAATGCGCGCGTGGTTGCGACCGGCGGCATGGGCCGCATGATGGCGGAATACTGCGGCCTGATCGACGAGGTGGACCCCAACCTGACGCTGGAGGGGCTGCGCCTGATCTACGAGAACAACAAAGACTGCTTTGCGGGCCGCCAGCTCGACAGCGAGACGTGCCTGCTGGAAGCGGTGGAGGAAGGCGCCTGGAGCGCGGAGAAATGAGTGCGGCGGCGCCTGACGCTGCGGCCGGCGCTGCCTGCGGCAAGACAATAGCATTAAAAAGAGAAGCTGCCCCCTGTGGAGCAGCTTCTTCCTTATTTTGTGACCGGATAAGAGGGGCAGACCGCGCCGAGCGGGCAGCCGGAGCATTTGGGGCTGCGCGCGGTGCAGTGCTCGCGCCCGAACAAAACAAGCCGGTGGCAAAAATCCGAGGATTCCGCAGGGGAGATCAGCTTGCGCAGCGCGTTCTCCACCTTGACGGGGTCCTTTTCGTTTTTGACAAAGCCGAGCCGGTTGGACAAACGGATACAATGCGTATCGGCCACGATAGCGGGCTTGCCGAAGATATCGCCGAGAATCAGGTTGGCGGTCTTGCGCCCCACGCCGGGGAGACGAAGCAAATCTTCCATGTTATCTGGCACTTTGCCGTCATATTCGCTCAGCAACATGATGGCGCAGGCTTTCAGGTCACGCGCCTTGGTGCGGAACAGGCCGCAGGTTTTGATCGCCTCCGCGATCTCCTCCTCCGGCGCTTCGGCGAAGCTCTGCAGGGTGGGGAACTGTCGGAACAGAGTTTCGGTCACGATATTGACGCGGGCGTCCGTACATTGGGCGGACAGGCGTGTGGCGAACAGCAGCTCGTAATCATGGGTATAGTGCAGCGCGCAGACAGCGTCCGGATAAACCTCCTTGAGCAGCTCGGTCACCGCGGCGGCGCGTTCTTTTTTTGTCATGTCTTTCTCTCCTGACGACGTAAGTATTAATATCATAGCATATTTGTACGAAAAAGCAAGAGTTTTGTCGGCATTTTACATTTTTAACATAAAAAAGTGCTAAAACAGGGCAAAATCTATCTGTTTGCCAGTAGCCGTAAGATGAAAAATGTGGTTTAATGGAGATACAGAATTTATAGCACGTTGATGGAGGTTGAAATATGGTTCGCGAGGCAATGGAATTTGTGAAAGCGTATGATCCTGAGCTGGGCAAGATGATGCAGGCGGAATACGACCGTCAGGCACGCAATATCGAGCTGATCGCTTCGGAGAATATTGTCAGTGAGGCTGTTATGGCCGCGATGGGCTCGGTGCTGACCAACAAATATGCGGAGGGCTACCCAGGCAAGCGATATTACGGCGGCTGCGAATGTGTGGACGAGGTTGAAAACCTTGCGATCAAACGTGTTTGTGAAATTTTCGGCGCGAAGTACGCTAACGTGCAGCCCCATTCGGGCGCGCAGGCGAATATGGCGGTTTATCAGGCGCTGTGCCAGCCGGGCGACACCGTGCTGGGCATGAGCTTGGACAACGGCGGCCACCTGACCCATGGCTCGCCGGTGAACCAGTCCGGCCTGCTGTACCATATCGTGCCGTATGGCGTGGATGAAAACGGTTATATCGATTACGATGCGCTGCGCGACCTGGCCAAAAAGGAAAAGCCCAAGATGATTATTGCGGGCGCCTCGGCCTATCCGCGCGCGATCGACTTTGCCAAGTTTGCGGAGATCGCGCATGAAGTAGGCGCATACCTCTTTGTCGATATGGCACACATCGCGGGCCTGGTGGCGGCCGGCCTGCATATGAACCCGCTGCCGTACGCGGACGTGGTCACCACCACGACCCATAAGACGCTGCGCGGGCCGCGCGGCGGCGTCATCCTCTCAAACAATGAGGAGCTGGGCAAGAAATTCAACAAGGCGATTTTCCCAGGTACGCAGGGCGGCCCGCTGGAGCATGTGATCGCAGCCAAGGCGGTTTGCTTCGGCGAAGCGCTCAAGCCGGAATTTAAGGCGTATCAGAAGCGCGTTGTTACCAACGCCAGGGTGCTGGCGGACGCGCTGATGAAGCAGGGCTTTGACTTGGTTTCCGGCGGTACGGACAATCACCTCATGCTGATCGACCTGCGCAAGACCGGCGTGACCGGCAAGGAGCTACAGCACCGTCTGGACGAGGTATATATCACCGCGAACAAGAACGCCATCCCGAACGATCCAGAAAGCCCGTTCGTTACCTCCGGCCAGCGCGTGGGTACGCCGGCGGTCACCTCCCGCGGCTTTGGCGAGCCGGAAATGCTCCACATCGCGGAGTTCATCTGGCAGACTGCCACTGATTTTGAAAATAAGGCGAATGAGATTCGCCGCAACGTATGCGATATTTGCGCCAATTTCCCGATTTATTAATTGCAAAAGCCGTTCCTCTTTTCAGGGAACGGCTTTTCTGCGGCTGCATGGCGGGAATGGTGGGAAAAATGTTGCATGAAATTGCTCGAAGGGACAAATTATTTGTAGAATATTAACAAAAACCTTGCCAGGCGCTGAGATTATTGGTATACTATTGGAAAAGGGTTATAATGAACCGGAAAGGGAAATGAATCATGGCAATGGAACTCAAGCTGACAGGGCTGAAAGGCTTCGTGGGAGAGGAAGAGATTTCGCAGATGACCCCGCTGGTGCAGGCGGCGCAGGATGTGCTGCATGCCGGCTCGGGCGCAGGAAATGATTTTCTGGGCTGGGTTGATCTGCCCGAGGCCTATGATAAAGAGGAATTCGCGCGCATCAAGCAGGCTGCGAAAAAGATCCAGCAGACCTGCGAGGTGCTGGTCGTAATCGGTATCGGCGGCTCTTACCTGGGCGCGCGCGCGGCGATCGAATTTGTGAACGGGCAGATGTACAACGGTGTGCGTCCGGAGGGGATACCGGAGGTATACTTTGTCGGCAATAACATTTCCTCCTCCTACCTGAACGATATTGTCAAAATCATCGGAAACCGCGATTTTGGGATCAACGTGATCTCCAAATCCGGCACGACGACCGAGCCTGCGATCGCGTTCCGTATTTTCAAAAAGCTGATTGAGGAGAAGTACGGCAGGGAAGGCGCGAAGGAGCGCATCTTTGCCACAACGGACAAGGCGCGCGGCGCGCTGAAAAAGCTGGCGGACGACGAAGGGTATGAGACCTTTGTTGTGCCGGACGATGTCGGCGGCCGTTTCTCTGTGCTGACGGCGGTTGGCCTGTTGCCGATGGCCGCCGCGGGCGTGGATATCGACGCGGCGATGGCCGGTGCGGCCGAGGCGCGCCGGAATTTTGCGGATGGCACGGAGCATGCCTGTGCGCAATACGCGGCGCTGCGCAGCATCCTGCATCAGAAAGGCAAAAGCATGGAGATTTTGGTCAACTACGAGCCCGCGCTTGTCATGCTCGGCGAATGGTTCAAGCAGCTGTTCGATGAGTCCGAAGGCAAGGACCACAAGGGCCTGTTCGCAACGTCGGCCAACTTCTCGACCGATCTGCACTCGATCGGCCAGTTCATTCAGGACGGCGCGCGCATGATGTTTGAAACGGTTGTCTGGGTGCGCGAGCCGCGCTCGGAAAGCTATATTGAGGAAACGGCGGAGGATATCGACGGGCTGAATTACTTGGCGGGCAAGAGCGTGCAGTTCGTCAACTCCAAGGCCTATCAGGGTACGCTGATGGCGCATATGGATGGCGGCACGCCGAATATCATCGTTGAGATCGATCGGGCGGACGCATGGCATTTCGGTTATCTGGTCTATTTCTTTGAAAAGGCGTGCGGTATTTCCGGTTACCTGCTTGGCGTCAACCCGTTCAATCAGCCGGGCGTTGAGGCGTATAAGAAAAATATGTTCGCCCTGCTTGGTAAGCCGGGCTTTGAGGAGCGCCGCAAGGAGCTGGAAGCGAGACTGTAACAAACGACAGGAAGGGATGCCGCGGAGATGGCATCCCTTTTTTGTGTGCAACGCATAACAGGGAGGATGCAAATATGAAAAAGATATATCTTGCCGGTTTTGATGTTTTTGCGCCGGATGCAAGACAGCGCGGCGCAAAAATGAAAATGATGTGTGCGGAAAAAGGGCTTCGCAGGGCTGTACCCGTTTGACAACGAGGCGGATAACGCGCAGGATATTTTTGCCGGCAACTGTGGGCTGATCGATCAGGCCGACATCGTGATCGCGAACCTGAACCCGTTCCGTGGTGCCGAGCCGGACAGCGGCACCTGCTTTGAGGTCGGCTACGCCCATGCAAAGGGAAAACAGATTTACGGGTATGTGTCCGATGGGCGCGCGATGCGGGAGAAAATCGGGGAAAAAGATGCGGAGGGCTTTGCGGTGGAAAATTTTGGTCTGCCGCTCAATCTGATGCTGTGCGGCGCGGCCAGGATCGTTGCCGGAAATTTTGCCGCGGCGCTGGCGGTTTGTGTGTCCGATCAGGCATAACGGCGTCGGGATATGACATAATAAGTCCGGTGATGAGAGATGAAGCAGCAAACAGCCGGACTGTTCCTTTTAGGAGCAAGTGGGTATTCCGCGCTCGAAATTCTGTGGCGCGGCTACACGCACTGGACGATGGCGCTCACCGGCGGCGCGGTACTGGTAGGGCTGAACCGGCTGCGTCCACGGGTGCGGGCGGAAAAGCCGCTGGCAAGGTGTCTGTGTGGCGCGGCGTGCATCACGGCGGCGGAATACGTCGTCGGCTGCACGGTCAACCGGAAGTACCGGATGGGCGTATGGGATTATTCGCGCGAACGCGGCAATATCCAAGGGCAGGTATGCCCCAAATACGCGGCGCTCTGGATGCTTTTGGCGGCTCCGTTCATGCTGCCCCAATAAGTGCTTGCAAAGTATGTCCGGATGCCGTATAATGGTGTTGGCAATATGCCGGGAAAGAGGGGCCGATATGCTGATTGCAGTTAATGCAGGGAACAGCCATGTTTTGCTTGGCGGTTATGAGGAAGACGAGCAGCTCTTTGCCGCTTCCATCGCGACCGAGCCCAAGTGGACACGGGATGATTACGCCTGCAAGCTGCAGCAGGTTTTCGGGCTGTACAGCGTACCTGTCGGCCGCATCCGCGGCGCCGTGGTCAGCTCGGTCGTGCCGAGCATGGTCACGGTGCTCGAGGACGCGCTGCGCCTGCTTGGCGTGACCGATGTGATCGAGGTATCGAGCGGCGTCAAAACAGGGCTTAATATCCGGTCGGAGCAGCCGCGCCAGGTTGGATCGGACCGCGTGGCGAGCGCGGTTGCGGCGCGCGCAAAGGGGAAGCTGCCGTGCGTGGTGGTCTGCCTCGGCACGGCGACAACGTTTACCGTGCTGGATCAATCCGGCGCTCTGGTCGGTTCGGCTATTACAGCGGGAGTACGCCTGAGCCTGTCCGCTCTGCGGGAGCAGGCGGCGCAGTTGCCCGCGGTCGCGATCGAGGCGAGGGACGAGGGAATCCTTGCGCGCAACACGGCCGATGCTATGCGCGTAGGCGCGGTATACGGCGCGGCAGCCATGGTGGATGGCATGGTCGGACGCTTTGCCGAAACGCTGGGACAAACGCCCCATGTGGTCGTGACGGGTGATATTGCGCCACTGGTCACGCGGTATATGCGCGTGCCGTTCGAATACGACCAAAGCCTTGTGCTGGATGGCCTGCATCTGATCTGGAAGCGGAACCGGTCCTGACCCGCAGAAGCCGAAATAAGCCCTGTACCCGACGATAAGGGCGGGACGGGAGCAGGAGGAAAATTACATATGAAAAAGAACAAAACAACCAATGTGCGCGTTCTGGCACAGCTTGGCCTGCTGGCGGCGATCGAGATCGTCATGAAGCTGATCGGGTTGGGCAGCGTTCCCGTCGGGCCGCTGTACATGTCGTTCCTGACCGTGCCGATCGCGGTCGGAGCGATGACGATGGGGCCTGTGGCGGGTGCGATCCTCGGCGGCGTGTTCGGGCTGGTGAGCTTTAAGGACGCGCTGACCGGAGGCTCCGCGATGACGAGCGCGCTTTTCCAGGTCAGTCCGGTCAATACGTTTATCCTGTGCGTCGCCATGCGCATCCTGATGGGCTGGTTCGTCGGCCTGCTGTTTAGCCTGCTGCGGCGTGTGGACAAAAAGGGTGGCTGGAGTTATTTTGCGGGCGCGCTGTCCGCGCCGCTGCTCAATACGCTGTTCTTTATGGGGTATATCGTGCTGGTGTTCTATAACTGCGAATATATCCAAAATATTGTGGCGACGAATGGCGCGGCAAATCCGCTGATGTTCGTGGTGGTGCTGGTCGGCATGCAGGGCTTGGTCGAAGCGGTCGTCTGCTGTGCCGCGGGCGGCGTGATTACCCGTGCGGTCGCTTCGTTCCTCGGCCAGCGCGCGCCGGCGCCGGCAAGGAAAACAACGCCGTTTGAGGAGCTTCCCTCCGAAAAAACATAACCGGTTCAGCACCCTGCGCGGGCAGGGCGGGTCTTGACAGAACAGGCCGCAATTAAATAAATGCTGCCAAAAGAGACGGATTTCTCCAAACTGCTTGGAGAAACCGCCTCTTTTTCGTTTTAGAAAACCTTTCCACGGCCAAAGACTTATCGCCTATCCAGAAATCACAAGGGAATAGCAAAGGTTCACAGGCTTTTTTTGCGGCGCGGGTGGCATAGTAAATGGCGGAGGTGAAAAAAGTGCAGCAAAGCAAAGCGAAAAAAATCGCAATATCCTTGCTTTTGACCCTGATGATGCTGGTTACTGCACAGGCGGCGGAAATCACATCGGTAATCCCCATCGGCCACACCGTAGGCATCCAGATGAGCGCGGACGGCGTTCTGGTGGTTCGGCTGAACGATGTGCAGACAGCGGATGGAGCGGTCTGTCCCGCCCGTGACGCGGGCGTGTCGGAGGGCGACATGATCGTCAAAGTAAACGGCGCCGAGGTGGCGTCCAATGACGAAATGCAGAAGCAGATTGCCTTGTCGGCGGGGCAGCCGGTTGAACTGGAAATTTTGCGCAATGGCGAAACGCAAACGGTAACAGCGACTCCGCGCGCGGATACAGATGGTGTATACCGGATTGGCGTACTGGCGCGTGACAGCATGGCCGGTATCGGTACGCTGACCTACGTCGATCCGGAAACCGGCGCTTATGGCTCGCTCGGACACGGTATCTGCGACGGAGAAACAGGCGTGCTGATGCCCTTGAAAGAGGGTAGCGTCCTGTATTCCGTGGTAGGCTCGGTGCAGCGCGGCGAGGTTGGAGAACCGGTGCGCTGCAGGGTGAATTCCAATCGGATGTGCCACTCGGCACGGTAAATGAGAATACGGAAAGTGGCATTTTCGGTACGCTGACCGATAGTTCGCTGTATTCCTCTCTGGAATCCGTACCGGTGGCCGCGGCGGACGAAATAAAGGTGGGTGAGGCGGAAATCCTGGCCAATGTCGAGGGAGACAAGGTACAATCGTATTCTGTTCAGGTTGTCAAAATTTATCCGCAGGACGATGAATATGGGCGCGGGATGATGCTGCGCGTGACCGATCAGGCGCTGCTGGAAAAGACCGGCGGTATCGTACAGGGCATGAGCGGCTCGCCTGTTCTGCAGAATGGGAAGATCATCGGCGCGGTGACGCATGTAATGGTAAACGACCCTACCTGCGGCTATGCGATTGGCATTGAACGGATGCTTGAGGAAATGACGAATTAACGAAGTTTTTGTTCATGTTTCGCTCGATTCGTCGCATTTTGTCGAAAAATGACGAGAAAAAAATCCAGCTTTTCCGACAATAGCCTTGAAAATTATGGAATTATATGGTAAATTAATGACAGCTAAGACAGAGAACAAATAAATTGCTGGAAGGCTGGTATTGACAACATGGAACAAAAAATTCGAGTATTGCTCGCAGACGACGACAGCGAATTCTGCGCACGGATGGCGGCGGCAATCGAAAAATCAAATGATATGGAGCTTGCCGGTATCGCGGAGGACGGCGCGAAAGCGGTTGCGGCAGTAGGAGAGCTTAAGCCTGATCTGCTCATCATCGACCTGGTGCTGCCGGTGATGGATGGGATCATGGTGCTGACCAAGCTGCACGAACGCAGGCAGGAGCAGCCCGCGACCGTTGTCCTTTCAGCTTTCGCCAGCCCACAGGCGGGCGCGGAGTGTACTGTGCTGGGCGTGGATATGTTTCTGCGCAAGCCTATGGAAGCGGAAATGGTTTGCGAAAGGATCCGCATGTGGAAATCCGGAAAGCAGGAGGCCGAAAAAACGGGGGAAGCAATGGCGCTGGAAGTACGCGTAACTGAGGTTATCCATCAGGTCGGCGTGCCGGCGCATATCAAGGGCTACCAATATCTGCGCGAGGCGATCATGATGGCGGTCGAGGACATGGAGGCGGTCAGCGCGATTACCAAGGTGCTGTATCCGTCGATTGCAAAAAAGTTCAAGACCACTTCTTCGCGAGTTGAGCGCGCGATCCGTCATGCGATCGAAGTCGCGTGGGACCGCGGCGATATCGAGACGCTGCAGAGCTATTTCGGCTATACGGTGTCGGGCGTCAAGGGCAAGCCGACAAACTCGGAATTCATCTCGATGATAGCCGATCGTCTGCGGCTGCAGATGCGGTTCGGCGCATAAGGAATATGGGCGCGGGACGGGGCGGAAGCCCCGTCCCTTATTTTGTCTGGAAATACGGCTGGTAATAGGATATAATATATGATAAGAAAAATTTGTTGAATGATGGGGAATACGCGCATGAAAATCATGGTGATCGATGGAAACAGTATACTCAACCGCGCTTTTTATGGTATCCGCCAGCTCTCCAACCATGAAGGGCTGCCGACCAACGCGGTATACGGGTTTTTGGCCACGTTGTTCAAGCTCAGGGAGGATGAAAAGCCTGACCGTACGGTTGTGTGCTTTGACGTGCGGGAAAAAACCTTCCGCCATTTGAAATTTGATTCCTACAAGGCAACCCGCAAGGGGATGCCGGACGAGCTGGCGGCGCAGTTGCCGGTGATGAAAGAAACACTCGATGCGATGGGTGTGGTACGCTGCGAGCTGGCAGGGTATGAGGCGGACGACCTGATCGGCACGATCAGCCGGAAAGCGGATGAAAACGGCGACACCTGCGTGGTCGTGACGGGCGACCGTGACAGCCTGCAGCTCATCGGCGGCGGGACGACTGTGCTTCTGGTTTCCACCAAAATGGGGCAGACGACCTATGAAACCTATGATATGGAAAAGTTCCGTGAAAGATACGGCTTCGATCCGATTCGCCTGATCGACCTGAAGGCGCTGATGGGGGATGCGTCGGATAATATTCCGGGCGTGCCGGGCATCGGGGAAAAGACGGCAATGCAGCTGCTGCATGATTTCGGCTCGCTGGAAGGCGTGTATGCGAACCTGGAGGATGAAAAAATCAAAAAAGGCGCGCGAGCAAAGCTGGAAGCGGGCGCGCAGTCCGCGAAAGACAGCTATTGGCTCGCGACCATTGACCGCAACGCGCCGCTTGCGCTGGATGTTGCAAACCTGCCGGAGGAACATCGGGACGAGGCAGCGCTTTATGAACTGCTGACCCGCCTGGAGTTTAAAAACTTTATCAAAAAGCTTGGGCTGAGCGGCGCGTATACCGCGCCCAGGCTGCCGGAGCTCCGGACGCAGCGCATCCAAAATGCCGCCGAAGCGTTTGGGCTGCTCGACGCGCTGACCGAAGCGGGCCGCGTGTTTGCGGTGATTCCGGAAACGCTGGGTGCGATGTGCCTGCTGGAAGCGGATACGGCGGCGATGCTGTTTGCGGATGACTTTGCGGATGCGGATTGGGATGCGCTGCTGCGCCGTCTGTTCGGCGGCGCGATCGAGCTGGTGCTGCATGATGCGAAACCTGTGGCGGCGGCGCTGCTTGCACGTGGCATCCAGCCGGAGGGGATTGTGTTCGACACCTGCCTCGCCGCGTATCTGCTGGATCCGACGCAGTCTGGATATGACCTGCCGCGCGTGGCGCTGGCATATTGCAGCACTGAACTGCCAGAACTTGACTTGGACGATCCGGCTGCCGTATCGCCGCTCGGCGGGCAGGAACAGACGGAACAGGCGTGCGCGCGCCATGCAGGGGCGGTGCGTGCGATCTATCAGGAAGCAGCATCCAGGGTGGAAGAGCTGGGCATGCGCAAGCTGTACTATGAGATAGAACTGCCGCTGATGCGCATTCTGGCCGAAATGGAAACCGTGGGCTGTGCGGTCGCGCCGGACGAGCTGCGCGCGTTTGGGGAGCGGCTGGACGTCCGTATCCATGAGCTGATCGCGCAGATCTACCGCGACGCAGATGGAGAATTCAATATCAACAGCCCCAAGCAGCTCGGCGAGGTGCTGTTTGAAAAGCTGCACCTGCCCGCGCCGAAAAAAACCAAGACCGGCTATTCGACCAACGTGGACGTGCTGGAGCGCATCGCGGAAGACCATCCGGTCGTTCCCAGGATACTGGAATACCGGCAGCTTACCAAGCTGAAGAGCACCTATGTGGATGGGCTGCTCAAGGTGGTCAGCCAAAAGGACGGGCGTATCCATACGCATTTTCAGCAGACTGTGACCGCGACAGGGCGGCTGTCCTCGACCGACCCGAACCTACAGAACATTCCGGTGCGCACTGAACTGGGGCGTGAGTTGCGGCGTATGTTCGTCGCGCCCGACACGGAGCATGTGCTGATCGACGCGGATTACTCGCAGATCGAACTGCGTGTGCTTGCGCATATCTCGCAGGACGCGCACATGATTGAGGCGTTTCGATCCGGGCAGGATATCCACGCCGCGACCGCGGCCAAGGTATACCATGTGCCGCTGGACGAGGTCACACCGCAGATGCGTTCCTCCTGCAAGGCGGTCAATTTCGGTATTGTGTACGGGATATCGGATTTTTCGCTTGCGCAGGATATTGGCGTGACCCGTAAGGAAGCGGGCGAGTTTATCCGCGCCTATCTGGCGACCTATCCGGGCGTTGCAAAATATATGGAGGATATCAAGGAAAACGCGAGGGAAAAGGGCTATGTGTCCACGCTGTTCGGCCGCCGCCGCGCGCTGCCCGAACTGAAAAGCAAAAATTTCAATATCCGTTCCTTTGGGGAGCGTGTGGCGATGAATACGCCCATCCAGGGGACCGCGGCGGACATCATCAAGATCGCCATGGTGCGGGTACACGACCGCCTGCTGCGCGAGGGCCTGGAGAGCCGGCTCATCCTGCAGGTCCACGACGAATTAATCTTGGAGGCGCCGAAAACCGAACAGGAGACCGCGATGCGCCTGCTCAAGGAAGAAATGGAAGCCGCGTTCGTTATGGATGCGCCCCTGGTGGCAGAGGCCAAGGCGGGGCATAGCTGGTACGACACAAAGTGATTCTACCCGAACCGATCGGTTTGAGAGGAGAGGGCGCACCGCGCGCGGCGCGGGCGGTTTTTGACAGGGGGAATTCCAAAATGGACGACATCATTTTCATCTGCTCGGGCAACACCTGCCGTTCGCCGATGGCTGAGGGGCTGTTCCGTGCGCGCGGCGGGGAGAAGAAGACCGGTCTGACGGCGGCGTCCGCTGGACTGTTCACCCAGAACGGCCTGCCCGCGTCGCCAAACGCGGTCACGGCGGCGCGCGAACTGGGCGCGGACATTGCAGGGCATCGCTCGCGCATGCTCACGCCCGAACTGGTGCGGGAGGCGCGCTTTCTGGTCTGCATGACAGGCGCCCATTACGACCGCCTGTGCGAGCTGTATCCGAACTGTGCGGACAAGATATTCACCCTGCTGCCGGAGGACGTTTCCGATCCGTTTGGCGGCGATCTGGATACCTACCGCCGCGCGGCGGCCGAGATCGACCGGGGGATAAGCGGCATCATCGGGAGGCTTACAGAATGACGGTCGTACCCATGCAGGAGCGTCATCTGGCCGCGCTCGCGGAGATCGAAAAAGTGTGCTTCCACGCGCCGTGGAGCGCGGATATGCTCCGCGAAGAACTGGGGAAAGGTCTGTTCCTGGTTGCGGAGCGGGACGGCGTGGCGGTCGGCTATGTGGGTTGCCAGACCGTGCTGGACGAGGGGTATATCACCAATGTTGCGGTATCACCCGACTGCCGCCGGCAGGGAGTCGGCCGCGCGCTGATCGGGACGCTTGTCTCGCACGCGGGAGCGCAGGGGCTGGCCTTTGTTACGTTGGAGGCGCGCACGTCCAATATGCCCGCGATTGCCCTGTACGAGAATGCGGGCTTCCAAAAGGTGGGCGTGCGAAAGAATTTTTACACCGCGCCCGTTGAGGACGCGCTGCTGATGACATTTTTTCTGAAAGGGTGAGGCTGGATGGAGCTTCGGTTTGTCGATGCGGAAAACACGGATCTGCTGGAACTGGCGGGCAGGCTGGATGAATATTATTTTTCGATCGTGGGCGAGGTGCATCGCCGCTATGCGAAATATAACGACCCGCATCTGTTCGGATGCCGGCTGGTCGTTTATGAGGATGGATGCGCGGCAGGCTGCGGCTGCTGGAAGCGGACGGACGCGCATACCGTGGAACTGAAACGCATTTATGTGCGGCCGGAATACCGTCGGCGGGGGATTGCGGGCGCGGTCATCCGCGCGCTGGAGGGTAACGCGGCGGAGCAGGGCTATACGCGCGCTGTTTTGGAAACCGCGCGGACCACAGGGGATTCGGCGGCGCTTTACCGGAAACTGGGATACCGTACAATGCCCTATTATGGGAGTCCGGCCGGCGCGGAAAACTGCCTTTGCTTTGAAAAGGCGCTGGGGACGGTGGATAAAAAACGGGCGGCGCTTCGCTTTGTCGATGTGAGCAATCCGGATCTGGCAGTGCTGGTTGCGGAGCTGGATGTATATTTCCATGCAGGCTGGGGCTCGGTGGCAGAAAAGTACAAGGCGTATCACGCGCTGGACGGAATGGCTTGCGCGGTGGTGGCTTACATAGGGGAACGGCCGGCAGGCTGCGGCTGCTGGCGCGCGTATGATCCGGTAACAGCGGAGATCAAGCGGATGTATGTCCGGCCGGAATACCGAAGAAGCGGGACGGCGGGCAAAATCGTGGCCGCGCTCGAACGGCACGCCGCAGCGAGCGGGTGCCACCGCGCGGTGCTGGAAACCGGCGCGGATATGCCGGACGCGATCGCGTTTTATCAGAAGCAGGGGTACCGGCTGGTGCCGAATTTCGGCGATTTCGCGGGGGACGAGATCTGCGTATGCATGGAAAAAGAGATATCGGATGGCACGATGCGGTAACCGGAAAGGGGGAGAAAGAGATGATGCTTTTGGCGGCCCTTTTGGCCGGCGCCGTGCTGTGTGCCTGTTCTTTCTGCCATGCGCTGTGCGACGCGCTGCGCGCGGTGCAGTGCGGCGGAGATCCCAAAGGGCATGCGGTGCGCCTGCAGGTGAGCCTGTGCGGTGCATTGCTGCTGCCAACGGCAGCGGTGATCTGGGCGGTATACCGCATGCCGGCCGGCTTGTAGCAGAGTGGCGAGGGACAGGAAATATTTGCTTTTGGATAAAGGAGGCGGGAAAATGATTACGCCGATGAACCGCGAGCAGATTTTATGCACCAATACGCAGGAAGACTTTTTCCAAGCGCAGCAGGCGCTCAGCCGTGATCAGATCGCGTTCCGAACAGAGGTGCGGGACAATGCGCAGCGCATGCTGCAGCGGCAGGATGTGCTGGGGATTCGCGCGCAGTACCCGCGGGAGTATCGGATCTATGTACACAGGCAGGACGCGGAACTGGCGCGTCATATTTTGCAATACGGGAACAACGGGTGAGACAATGAGGATTTTGGCAATTGAGTCCTCCTGCGACGAAACGGCGGCCGCCGTGGTTGAGGATGGACGGAACATACTTTCCAGCGTGGTGGACACACAGATCGAAACGCACGCGCTGTATGGGGGCGTGGTGCCGGAGATCGCGTCGCGTCGGCACATGGAGGCGGTTGTGCGCGTGACGGAAAAGGCGCTGGCCGACGCGGGCATGGACAAGCGCGCGGTGGACGCGGTGGCGGCGACCTGTGCGCCGGGACTGATCGGCGCGCTGCTGGTCGGCGCGAATTTCGGGAAATCGCTGGCGTTTGCGCTGCAAAAGCCCTTTATTCCGGTGCATCACATCCGCGGGCATATCGCGGCGACCTATCTGGCGTATCCCGATCTCAAGCCTCCGTTTTTGACGCTGATTGCGTCCGGCGGACACAGCGAGATCGTGATGGTGCGCGATTATACGGATTTTGAGATCCTCGGCGGCACGCGGGACGACGCGGCGGGCGAGGCGTTCGATAAGGTCGCGCGCGTGCTCGGCGTGGGCTACCCGGGCGGCCCGAAGATCGACAGGCTCGCGCAGGAGGGCGACCCGATGTGCTACAAGCTGCCGGATTCGCACATCAAGGACGCGCCGCTTGACTTCTCTTTTTCCGGCCTCAAGACCGCGGTCATCAATCTGGCGCACAATGCGGAGCAGAAAGGCGAAACGCTGGACAAAAACGGCCTTGCGGCCTCTTTTTGTGCGGCGGTCGTGCATACGCTGGTGCCGCGGCTGGAGATGGCGGCGCAGCGGACGCATGCGCGGCGCGTGGTCTGCGCGGGCGGTGTGGCGGCCAACTCGTTCCTGCGCGCGGCGCTGCAGAAGATGGCGAAGCGCACCCACACCAGGCTCTACCTGCCGCCGCTTTCCCTGTGCGGGGATAACGCGGCCATGATCGGGAGCCAGGCATATTATGAATACCTTGCAGGTAGTGTGGGTCTGACCCTGCAGAATGCTTTCGCAACTGCGGAGATCAGTGCGAATATTTGTGAAAAGCGATAGCGAAAAGGTCTTTTCAAAAGATAAGGAATGTTGTAAAATAGAAGTGGTTTTTGCGTTGCAAAGGCCGCTTCTGTTTTGTTTTTGGGCACGGTATGCCGCGCATGCCGTGGAGAAGGCTGTGGAAGCCGCAACGGACCCGCTTTGCAGCGGCGGGGCGCGGCGGGCGCAAATATCGCCGCGTAGGGACATAAAGGAGTGTAAGAAACACAAATGGGTATGACAATCGCACAGAAAATTCTGAAGGAGCATCTGGTGGACGGAGAAATGGTCCAAGGACAGGAGATCGGTCTCCGGATCGACCAAACGCTTACGCAGGATGCTACCGGCACCATGGCTTATCTCCAGTTTGAGGCAATGGGTGTCGACCAGGTCAGGACCGAGCGGTCGGTCGCGTATATCGACCACAATACCCTGCAGTCCGGCTTCGAAAACGCGGACGACCACAAGTATATCGGCTCGGTGGCCAAAAAGCACGGCATCTACTATTCCAAGGCGGGCAACGGCATCTGCCATCAGGTGCATCTGGAGCGCTTCGGCGCGCCGGGTAAGACCCTGATCGGCTCGGACAGCCACACCCCGACCGGCGGCGGCATCGGCATGTTGGCGTTCGGCGCGGGCGGCCTGGACGTGGCGGTTGCGATGGGCGGCGGCGCGTACTACATCCCCATGCCCAAGATGGTGCGCGTCAACCTGACGGGCAAGCTGTCCCCGTGGGTTTCCGCCAAGGACGTTATCCTGGACGTGCTGCGCCAGATGACCGTCAAGGGCGGCGTGGGCAAGATCGTCGAGTACGCGGGCGAGGGCGTTGCGACGCTGTCCGTGCCTGAGCGCGCGACCATCACCAACATGGGCGCGGAACTGGGCGCGACGACCTCGGTGTTCCCGTCCGACGGGGAAACCAGACGCTTCCTCGAGGCGCAGGACCGCGGTGATGTGTGGGTCGAGTTGTCCTCCGATCCGGACGCGGTGTACGACGAGGAATACACGGTCGACCTGTCCGCGCTTGAGCCGCTGGCCGCGATGCCGCACATGCCGGACAATGTCAGGCCGGTCGCTGAGATCGGCGCGATTAAGGTCAATCAGTGCTGCATCGGCTCCTGCACCAATTCCTCCTATTACGATATGATGAAAGTCGCGTCCATCCTCAAGGGTAAAACCGTGCATCCGGACGTTTCGCTCACCATCAGCCCGGGTTCCAAACAGGTGTTTAACATGCTCGCACAGAACGGTGCGCTGGCGGATATTATCGCGGCGGGCGCGCGCATCCTCGAGTGCGCCTGCGGTCCCTGCATCGGCATGGGACAGTCGCCGGAGTCCGCGGGTGTATCCCTGCGTACCTTCAACCGTAACTTTGAGGGCCGCTCGGGGACGCAGGACGCGCAGATTTATCTGGTATCGCCCGAGGTCGCGGCGGCGAGTGCGCTCGCGGGCGTGCTGACCGACCCGCGCACGCTGGGAGAAATGCCGGCGATTGAAATGCCGGAGCATTTCGTCATCAACGACAACATGATCGTAAGGCCCGCAGAAAATCCGGCCGAGGTCGAGGTTGTACGCGGCCCGAACATCAAGCCGTTCCCGCTGGGCAAGGCGCTGGAAGCGTCCTATACGGGCCGCGTCGTACTCAAGACCGAGGACAACATCACCACCGACCATATCCTGCCGGCGGGCGCGAAGCTGCTGCCCTACCGTTCGAACGTGCCATACTACTCGAATTACTGTTTTATCAATGTCGATCCGGAATTTCCGGCGCGCTGCAAGGAGCAGGGCGGCGGCGTCATCGTCGGCGGCGCCAACTACGGCCAGGGCTCGTCGCGCGAGCACGCGGCGCTCGTCCCGCTGTATCTGGGCGTCAAAGCCGTGCTGTGCAAGTCGTTCGCCCGTATCCACAAGGCCAATCTGGTCAACTCGGGCATCCTGCCGCTGACTTTCGCCGATCCGGCGGACTACGACGCGATCAACCTGCTGGATGAGATCGCGCTGCCGCATGTGCTGGAGGAAATCAAAAACGGCAGTCAGGTTACCGTGGTATGCGGCGGCAGGACCTTCAAGGCGGACTGCGACGTTTCCGACCGTCAGCGCGGCGCGCTGCTCGCGGGCGGCACGCTCAACTATGCCAAGGAACAGGCGGCGCAATAAGGAAAAGAGGAGAGGGGCGCTTTCCCAGCCTCCTCTTTCTTGACAGGATGCAGAAAATTTGTTAAAATAATATCAATGGTATGAGGAGGACACCGTTATGTCGATCGACCAGTCCATTCTGGATAAATTTGAAGCAGTGGTAGAAAGCCAGCTTGCGCGCATCGCGGATATGAAAGCACAGGATGACTTTATTGACTATACAAAGCTTGACAAGCTCATCATCGGCGTGTGCGGCGGCGACGGTATCGGCCCGATGATCACCGGCATGGCGCAGCACGCGCTCGAGGCCCTGCTGGCCGACAAGGTCAAGGCGGGGAAAGTGGAGTTCCGTGTGATAGACGGGCTGACCATCGAGCGTCGCGCTGAGCTGGGCTGCGCCATCCCGCCCGATGTGATGGAGGAGCTCAAACAGTGCCATGTAATTCTCAAGGGGCCGACCACGACCCCGCGCAAGGGCGATCCGTGGCCGAATGTGGAATCCGCGAATGTGGCGATGCGCAAAGCGCTCGACCTGTTCGCCAACGTGCGTCCAGTCAAGGTGCCTGAGCTGGGGATCGACTGGACGTTCTATCGCGAAAACACCGAGGGCGGCTATGCGGTCGGCTCGCAGGGCGTGCAGATTGCGGACGATCTGTTCATCGACTTTACAGTGGCGACCTCGCAGGGCTGCGAGCGCATCGCGCGCCTGGCGTTTGATTACGCGCGCAAGACCGGCAAGAACCGCGTCTCCTGCGTGACCAAGGCCAATATCATCAAGACCACGGACGGCAAATTCCTCGACACCTGCCAGCGGGTCGCAAAGGAGTATCCGGAGGTCGAGTTCGACGACTGGTACATCGATATCATGACCGCGAAGCTTCTGGACGAAAAACGCCGCCGCGATTTCAAGGTGGTCGTGCTGCCCAACCTGTATGGCGATATCATCACCGACGAGGCGGCCGAGATTCAGGGCGGCGTAGGCACCGCGGGTTCGGCCAATATCGGCAAGCGCTACGCGATGTTCGAGGCCATCCACGGTTCCGCGCCGCGCATGGTGCAGGAGGGGCGCGCTCAGTACGCGGACCCGTCCTCCGTGCTGCGCGCCTCCGTGATGCTGCTCGAGCACATCGGTGAGATCGAACTGGCGAATAAGCTCGACCGTGCGCTCGATATCTGCATGTTTGAAGAGAAAAAGGTAGTGGTCAATGGGCGTGATACTGGTGCGACCGCGCAGGAATTCACGGATTATGTACTGGAAACGATTGCGAAGCTGTAATTTTGTGATGGGAAAGAGAGGATGAAAACCTGTGGAGCGCAAACAAGAGGTCTCCAAGGCGGTGGTGCAGCGTCTGCCGCGCTACTA